>NZ_JAMQJY010000003.1:0-300000 GCF_023703085.1 Alkalicoccobacillus plakortidis
ATCTTTTTATATTTTTTTTAGCTTTCCTCTACATTTTCCGCAAGCGTATTTTGAAGTGTTGATTCTTCTTTTTCGGATATAGGTTTGGCTGCAGGCGGAGCAGGCATAACGGTGTAATTGCTTGGGTGTATTCTGCATCCCTTCGATGACTTGGCAGTGTCTGAGTCCTCCTACTTTTGCGAGCAAATATTTGAATTCTGGATCTTGGTGCTTGTAGCCTCTTTTTTGGATGTGAAGATGATAGTGGCATAATTCGTGTTTAATGATGCCGATTAGTTCTTCCTCTCCGAAAGCTGCTAACATCTTAGGGTTTATTTCAATGTCGTGTGATTGAAGAAAATAACGTCCTCCGGTTGTCCGAAGTCGTGAGTTAAAGCGTGCGTTGTGTAAGAATGGCCGATTGAAAAATGTGGCGGATAGGTCTTCCACAAGGTGCTGCAGGTCTTGCTGAAGCATATATCTTTCATCCTTTCAAAAAAAGAAAGTCTGTCTTGGAAACACTGACAAACTGCTCTGCATATAATAGATAATATTATCATATGAGCGAAGGAGTTGGCGAATTGTGCCCAACTGGTTAAAGAAGCAACTTAAACGTGCATTCGTCGAGAAAAATAAGTATCAGCTCCGTGTTCTGAATCAGTGTTGGTTTTATTATCAGCGGACGTATGTGTTAAACCGAAAGAGTAAATGACTCCTATTCGTGTTTTGCTAAGGAAGATTGGATGCTAATCAAGAAGAATTTGCATCATACCCTTAAGTTCAGCATACTTACCTGTGTAAAAGATCATTTACCCGCGATTACCAGCTCCATAGTCCCCTTTAGCCAAAGTAAAAAACCGACCCTCACATAGGTCGGTTTTTTGATATTCAGGATGAGACGGTTTGATTTTCTGGAGCGAGCATGGTTAGGGCGATGCGTCCTTTTTGTACGTCGACGGACGTGACCCATACTGTTACGATGTCTCCGACGGCTACTACGTCCATTGGATTTTTGACAAATCGTTTTGTTAGTTTGGAAATATGGACAAGTCCATCCTGCTTAACTCCGATATCTACAAATGCGCCAAAATCAACGACATTTCGGACTGTGCCTTCGAGTTGCATACCAGGCTCTAGGTCCTCCATTTTCAAGACATCCTGTTTGAGTAGTGGTTTGGCTACCTCATCGCGCGGGTCGCGTGTTGGGCGTATAAAGGCGTCAATAATATCCTTTAAGGTTGGTAAACCGATGTTCAACTCGTCTGCTAATGCTTGGACATTCATTGTTTGCAGACGATCCTTCGCAATAGCAGATCCTATTTCTGATGATGGAATGTCTGCTTTGTCTAGGATCGATGTTGCTACTTTATAGCTTTCTGGATGAATGCCGGTTGCATCAAGTGGCTGTTTGCCATCTTGGATTCGCAGGAAACCGATACATTGCTCATACGTTTTGGCACCAAGGCGCGGAATTTTCTTTAATTCACTACGGCTGTTAAAGCGGCCTTCCTCATCACGTTTTTTGATAATATTGTTTGCCACTGTTTTGGATAAACAAGCTACGTATTGTAGTAGGGCTGATGAAGCTGTATTTACGTTCACTCCCACTCGGTTTACAACGGTTTCTACGACAAATGATAAAGAATCCGTTAATTTCTTTTGGGAGACATCATGCTGATATTGACCAACGCCAACTGATTTAGGATCTATTTTCACTAGCTCTGCCAGTGGGTCTTGTAGTCTGCGAGCAATCGAGATTGCACTACGTTCCTCCACCGCAAGTTCTGGAAATTCTTCGCGGCCCATGTCTGAAGCTGAATACACACTTGCTCCTGCTTCATTCACAATCACATAAAAAACTTGTTCCTGTATCTCTTTGATGACATCTGCAATAAATTGCTCTGTTTCTCTAGATGCGGTTCCATTCCCGATAGCAATAACATCCACATCAAATTTTTTAATTAGGTCTTTTACTACTTTTGCAGATTGTTCGACCTGAGACTTTGGTGGTGTTGGGTAAATCACTCGGATATCTAGCACTTTACCTGTGTGATCAACAACAGCTAGTTTACAGCCCGTTCGGTATGCAGGATCTACGCCTAAAACTACTTGCTGCTTCATCGGTGGCTGCAGCAATAGGTTCCTTAGATTCTCAGCAAAGATATGGATCGCTTGTTCTTCTCCTGCTTCATTTAATTCATTTCGTACTTCTCTTTCAATAGATGGTTGAATTAAACGTTTGTAGCTGTCGGCAATCGCTTCTTCCACATAAGGCACTGCTTGTGAGCCGAATGAACGAATGACTTTCCTGACAAGCTCACTTGTTAATCGATCTGCTGGCGAGTTCACACTTACTCGAAGGATGCCTTCCTTCTCTCCACGATTAACAGCTAATACGCGGTGAGGAGCGATTGATTTAAGTGGTTCACTATAATCGTAGTACATTTCGAAAACAGATTTTTCATCGGCTTCCTTGTTTTTCACTTCAGCCTTTAAGCTGCCTTCTTTAATGGTACGTGTGCGAATCAAACTTCGTAGGTCAGCATCATCGGCTACCCATTCAGCAATAATGTCCTGTGCGCCTTCTATAGCAGCTTCAACGGTTTCAATTTCATGTTCTTCAGATATGTACTTTGTAGCTTCTTCTTTTGGATCACCCGATTTTGGTAATGAGAATAACCACTGAGCTAATGGCTCTAGTCCTTTTTCTTTAGCGGTTGTTGCTCGTGTGCGACGTTTTTGTTTATAAGGACGATATAAATCTTCAACTGTCTGAAGTTTGTCCGCTTCTTCAATCGCTTTGCTGAGCTCATCTGTTAGCTTTTCTTGCGCATCAATTAACCGTATAACCTCGGCTTTTCGGTCGGCTAATTGATTAACATATGTCCATCTATCTGCGAGATCTTTTAATTGAACTTCATCCATTCCACCGGTCATTTCTTTTCGATAACGGGCAATAAATGGAACCGTATTGCCTTCATCCATCATATCGATGACTTGTTTGGCATGCTTCGGTTGAACATTTAACTCTAGTGCTACCTGCTCGATCATCTGTTGTTTTAAGTCTTCCAAAACCCTCATCCTCCTTTAATTTCCCTGTTATTATCATATCATAGACAGGCGAACCAAATAAAATAAGCTCCCACCTAGTCATTGGTGAAAAAGCTTATTTTAACTTACCTATTAGAAGTGTTACGTCATCATTATCCACATAACGTGCCTCGTTAAAGATTCTGTCGTCATTCTCTCGTAAGTCATTAACATGTAACAGTGTTAATTTCGAAGGCGGGCTCACTACTCCATCTGAGTATAAGACAAAAATAGTTCCTTCATCGTACTGAAAATGGCTTTCTCTTATGTTTTCGTTTCTGCCACAAAGATAACCTCGTGTTGGTAATGGCTGAACCGTTGTTCCGTTAGGATTATACATTGAAAATCCGATATTCCCAAAGTTACTATAGCTAATTCTACGATCTTCAAAAACAAGCTTAACAACTGTGACAACAGCGCCTCGTTTATTTAGTAGCACTCGATTACATTTCTCCACAATCGCTTTGACAGGCAACTCATGGCACTCTTTGACGATTTGAATTGCTGCTTGAGCTGATTCACTGGCCCCTGCGCCACTTCCTAATCCATCAATAACCGCACATACGACATACGTATCGGTATTAATAATCGCATGGGCATCTCCACAAAATTCACCATCGTTTTTAGAGCGCTCCAAGACAGCCACTTGTATATGATCGTCTTCCTTATACATAACCATTACAAGATTTCAGACGGTTCTACGCGAATTGATTCTCTTAATTTTTCCAATGCACGTCTTTGCAATCTTGACACATGCATCTGTGAGATTCCTAACCGCTCTCCCGCTTCCTTCTGACTATAATTGTCGTAATACGTGTATTGAAGAATTAGCTTCTCTCGTTCATTTAACACTTGAAAGGCTTTCTCCAAAAGCATTTGCTGATCAGTCTGTTCATAACCATCATCCTCTTTCCCGACTAAGTCGAGTAGAGTGACTTCTCCGCCCTCTTGATCGGCTTCGAGTGCACGGTTAACTGAAAGTGCCTGATAGCTTTTGCTCATCTCCATTGTTTCTAGGATTTCCTCTTCGGACACATTTAGATAGTCGGAAATCTCGGCAACAAGTGGAGAACGTTGCAATTCGGCCGTTAGGGTATCAACAGCCTTTTTAATTTTTGGTCCTAATTCTTTTATTCGTCTTGGAACATGAACACTCCATGTTTTATCACGAATAAATCGCTTAATTTCCCCAACAATTGTTGGCACCGCAAAGGATTCAAAGCTTCGACCAAATTCGTTGTCAAACCGTTGCAAGGCAGCAAGTAAACCGACCATTCCGACTTGAAACAAATCTTCGTCGTGTTCACGACCTTTGGAAAATTTGCGTGAAAGAGAACGAACTAAAGCTTCATAATGTTTAACAAGCTTTAACTGAACGTCTTCATTACGAGTTTCTTGGTATTCCTTTATCCAAGCCATATACTTTATCCTTGTTCTGACTGTAATGATGAGATTCCGTCGACATGTTCTTCCACCTCATTTTTCCGTAGGAACTTTGTCATCATCAGCACCACTCCGGCTTCATCATGAATCTGAACTTTATCCATAAGCGTGCTAATAAGGAATAAGCCAAGCCCACCTTCTTTCATGTCACCGATCGGTTGTTTTGAATCAACTGGGCCGAGTTTCCCTTGAAGTTCTTTAATATCAAAGCTTTGCCCTTCGTCAGCAATAATAATCTCCATACGGTCAGCAAATAAGTCACACGCAATCTTGACGTTTCCTTCTTCCTCGTATGCATGATTCACTGCATTCGTACATGCTTCTGCAACAGCAATCTTGATATCTTCAATATCGTCATAAGAAAAACCTAACCGATTCGCAATTCCAGAAATGGTCAGGCGTACAACTCCAACATATTCAGCTTTTGCAGGAATACTCATCTCTATATGGTCTACTTGTTGTTCAGTCATTTTGCTTCTTCCCTCCGATCCACAATATTAATCACTTCATCTAGACCTGTAATGACAAAAAGACGCTTAATTCGTTCTGACATTCCAATAAGTGTTAAAGTACTTCCGTTCGTATCGGATGCCTTAAGAACCCCAACAAATATTCCGAGTCCTGTACTATCTATATATTGAACCTCTGACAAATCAACAATAAGTTCTCCACCATTTTGTTCTGTTAGAGGGATCAGTGCTTCTCTTAGCTTCGGAGCTGTATATGTGTCAATTTCACCTGAAAGAAAAACGTTCTTTTGATTCTCTAATTCTTCAACTCGAATATCTAAATTCAATGTAACAACCTCCTTGAGTTAGAACCGCATCAATCTACCTAATGTACTTTGTGTACCACAAATAGTAACTTTTTAAACATCTCTTCTTAAAATAATTAACGTAAGATCATCTCTTAACGAAAAGTCCTGCATCTTACTTAACTCACGATATACATTTTCAACCATTTCTTGTGCACTTAGGTGGATTGATTTTTCTGATCAATTCTACAATTTCTTCTCGCTCAAGAAATTCATCACCAACTCGACATTCCGTTACTCCGTCCGTTAGAAGCACCACAAAATCCCCAACATGAAGCTGTTTTACATATTCTCGATACGTGGCTTTTTTTGACACACCTAATACAAGACCTTTTGCACTAAGCTCTTCGAATGAATCAGTTTTTGCGTTGTAAAAAAAACCAGGTTCATGACCCGCACCTGAATACGTAAATTCATGAGTGTTAGCATTATAATAACCATACATCATCGTTACAAACATGCTATCGTCCACGTTCTGCTCAACTACTCGGTTTAAACTTTCCAATAAAGCACTCGGATTAAGCTGCTGCTCTGGCAAACTGTCCATGGCATATTTAATCATGGACATACACAAAGCAGCTGGTACTCCCTTACCAATGATATCGGATATGGATAGACCAATTCCGCCGAATTGATCCTTTACATAGTGGTAATAGTCTCCACTCATTTTCTTTGCGGGTACACTCACTACACCTACATCTAATCCTTCTAAATAAAGATGTTCTCGCGGTAGGAGAGTTTGTTGCATTTTAGCGGCAACATCAATTTCAGCTTCAAGCTCTTGTTGTCGATCTCTTAAAATTTGATGCTCACGATATGCCATGCCATAACCCATCATCGCTTCTAACAAGAAATCGAAGGACGCCTGAATATCATCTGGTAGCTCAGGGTAGAGTTGATCCATTATGGACCTGTGAAGGCTGACAAGTTCCTCAGGTGACGTTTGATGTTCTAGCAACGTCCGAGTGAATTGCTGGGCTTCATAGAGAACTTGCTCACTACCTGTGTTTAAGTAGGATTCTAGAATTTTTTTATAGGACGTTTCAATATTGTTGTCTGTATAATTCATAGTGCATTGATGTCCTCCTTATCGGAGCCATTTAGTAGCTGTGATGGTTGTTCCTTGATTTACTTCAGATTCAATATTAAAGTCATCCATCAGTCGTTTTACTCCTGGAAGTCCTGCACCGAGTCCGCTTGATGTTGTAAAACCATCTACCATTACCTGGCGTAAATCTGGAATGCCGGGCCCTAAATCTGAAGCCGTAATTTTAATTCCTTTTTTTGTTCCAAATTTGCTTTTTTCTTCTACCATATCAATTTTAATTTCACCACGTTGCGCGTATAAGTATATATTACGTGCCAACTCTGAAATGGCTGTGGTAATTCTAGCTTGATCGACATTTCCAAAACCAAGTTCTTTTGAAAGGGTTCTACCTGCCTGTCTTGCAGCAACAATTCCCCATTCATTTTTCACTTCAACACAGGATTGGGTTTCCATCATCTAACCCTCCAATTCCTGTTGCAGTTTCTCTAAACCTTGCTCTAAATCAAGAGCTGTTGAAACATCTTCTAATTTGATCCCCATATCTATAAGTGTAATAGCAACAGCTGGTCTAATACCAGTTAGTACAACCTTTGCTCCCATCAAACTTGACATGTCGACCACATCACCTAATACTTTTGCGATAAATGAATCAATCATATCAACTGAAGTCAGATCAATGACTACTCCCGAAGATCCTTCTTGATGAATTTTATTCAAAAGGTCTTCTTGAAACTGAAGCGCTGTTTGGTCGTCTAATTCAGTTTGAATACTGATCAGCAAATATTTTCCGAGCTTTAAAATTGGAATTCTCATCTATTTATATACCTCCAAGCTTACATCTCAATCTTTTTTTGGTTGCACATTTCAAGTGCTTTTTCCATTCCTTTTTGAAGAGTGCTCTTCGTTGGGAATTTTGTTAAGTCAATGCCTAGATTAACAATTGTCTGTGCAATTTCTGGTCTAATGCCAACAAGGATAGAGGTAGCCCCTACAAGTCGAACTGCTTCGGAAGCTTCAATGATATGATGAGCAACCATTGTATCTACAATTGGTACTCCCGTTATATCAATAAGTACCACTTTAGAGCGGTTCTTAATCACACCCTCTAAAAGATTTTCCATGATTAGTTTTGCTCGAGTTGTATCAATACTTCCAATCAAAGGCATCACTGTAATTCCTTCGAATACAGGAATAAGTGGCGCAGATAATTCGAGTAAAGAAAGCTTCTGCATCTCTAATGTATCTTCCCAAGACTCAATGTATTTTGATACTAAGAAATTATTCATATTATCTATCCATTGGTTTAGCTCACTATAGACATCCAGTATATTCGCATCTTCTGGTGGTACATCTTTTAACTGCTGGTGAAAAGCTTGTCTTAAACCTTGCAGGGCTCTTGTAAAATAAGTTAGAGATCTTCCCGTTTGAATATATTGCTCTGTAAAATTCTTAAGTCCTTCTAATGAATCTTCTTCATTTCTTCTTGCCGTTTGAAGAATTAAGGACATATATTCTTGATTCGTATGCTCAACGGCTTTTTCTAATGAGGCTTTAATCTCTACCTCACTACGCAACGCTGAAAGTTGGTGATCCCAGTGTTCAATAATTTGATTCTGGTATTTTTGTAGATAGGTAAGTGCGGTCGATTGCATAGAATATCCTCCAAGTATAGTCTCTACTTTCATTATTCCATGAGTTAGCCTTTGTTGCAAAGAGAAACTATCTAAAAATCTGACCAACTTTTGCCTACATTAAAAAATCCCCGCTTTTTTAGAGGGGATTCAGCTCCATGTATGAAGAGAATTTAAAAATCAACTAAACCTAAACTTATAAATAATGCCTGATTAACTGAATTCATCATGTTCTCGTCAAGGTGTGTGATCTTATCTGTTAGTCTTTGTTTATCAATCGTTCGTAGTTGTTCCAATAAAATAACCGAATCACGGTCAAATCCATACTTCTTAGCATTAATTTCAACATGAGTCGGTAATTTTGCCTTTTGGATTTGCGCAGTGATAGCCGCCACAATAACAGTAGGACTAAAACGGTTTCCAATATCATTTTGAATAATTAGAACAGGTCTTACACCACCCTGTTCGGAACCTACCACAGGTGAGAGGTCCGCAAAATATACGTCTCCTCTTTTCACAATCAAATGCTACACCCCACTTACTAAACGAACAAGGGTTAGATCCGCTTCCTCCTCCGCAAGAAAAGCCTCTGATGCAATTGTTAGATTGATTTTTGCCATCTCCATGTAACCTTGCTGCATCGATTCGCGAATTTGGGATTGTTGTCTTTCCATAATATACGTTTTGGTTGCTTTAGAGATAAATTCACTTCTATTAAGGTTTTCCTGTTCTAACAATGCATCCACCTCGTTTAACAATTGTTGTGGTAATGTAACGGTAATATCCTTAGAATTATTATCTTTCATCAACGCATCAACCTCCACCATAAAACGCCTTGTACAAAAATCTATCTGCCGTTCAACAGTAACAAGCTTATAGCAGTTACTTTTTTCTACTCAAGATTTATCATAGCATTCGAGTGAAAGGATTGCAAAGAGGTTTTG
This sequence comes from Alkalicoccobacillus plakortidis, assembly GCF_023703085.1. Lineage (NCBI taxonomy): Bacteria > Bacillati > Bacillota > Bacilli > Caryophanales > Bacillaceae > Shouchella > Shouchella oshimensis. The sequence goes on from NZ_JAMQJY010000003.1 coordinate 8,950, forward strand.
GTACGGTTTTTAAGATATTCTTGTTAGAAATCTTTCCCTACCGAGATTTGGATATACATAATCAACTATATTTGATTACGGACGGAGACCATTACACCATTTTGAACATACATTCTCGGCACTCGTTTGCTTATTACACAAGGGATTTCATAGTTAATGGTATCAAGTCTTTTTGCTATGGTGTCCATAGTCATGTGTTTTCCGGAATCTTCACCAATTAACGTAACAACGGTCCCCTCATCTTTTTGAGAATTCAAACGAATCATACATTGATCCATGCAAATCCTGCCAACAAAAGGTACTTCCTCTCCATCAACTAAAACCGTTCCCCCGTTTGTTGAGTTGGCCCGTATCCAAGCCATCTGCGTAGCCAATTGGTAGTGTGCCAATCCATTCTTCTTCTTTTGTCACATAGGTAGCGCCATAGCTAATCGCTTTTCCAGAAGCGAGCTTCTTCACTTGAGCAAGCTTTGTCTTAAGCTTGGAAAGTTGGTTCAAGAGTGAAAGGTAGATGTTTGTTAATATCAGGTGACGGCGTTAAGCCATACATCGATATACCAAACCTAACCATTGTAAAGGCGTGTTCTGGAAATCTCATTGCAGCCGCACTATTTGAACAGTGAATATACGGAACGGATATGTTTTCTTCCTCTAGAAGTTGAATAAGTTGCTGAAACGCTTTGAATTGCTCCTGATAGTAGGCTGTATTTGGTTCATCTGCAGTAGCAAAATGTGTGTAAATCCCTTCAAAGACATACGTAGCTGAATCATGTAAGAATCGAGAAGTTGTTCGCACTTCTTCAGCGTTAATGAACCCTAGCCTACCCATACCCGTATCACACTTCAGATGAATAGATAGTTCCTTTGAATTATTTAGATATTTCTCTGCTTGAACTAGCCAGTCTTGAGAAAAAACCGTAACTGAAATGTTTAAGTCCGCTGCCACTTGAGCGTCAGACGGTCTCATTCGTCCTAACACAAGAATCGGTAATGTTATCCCAAGCTTTCCGTAGTTCAATCGCTTCGTCTAGTATCGCCACGCCGAGGTAGGTTGCCCCTCCAGTAATTGCTGCCTTCGCTACCTCTATAGCTCCATGCCCATACCCATCTGCTTTTACGACAGCCATGATGGTTGTTGCTTTATTTTTATATACATTGTATAAAGAGCGTACATTATTCTCTATTGCCGTAAGGTTTACTTCCACCCAAGTATCACGATAAAACGCATCCATATTATCAGATTGCATCATAGTCACTCTCCAGTTATCTAAAATCCATTTTGCTAATCTGATTATGAATGTCTCATTCGTCTGCTGTCAATTTCCTCTTTACATATGAGTTAGTTTTTTCAGATAAACTGGCAAGGCCTCCGCGATTTGTGTGGGTCGTATGATGTGCTGATTTTCTGCTAGTTCTCTGCCTATATATGAATGCATATATACTGCAGACAATACTCCTGGAAGTGCGTCTTCTGATTGCGCGCAGAGACCGGCGATGCATCCTGTTAAACAATCTCCCATACCACCTGTTGCCATTGCCGGTGTTCCCTTTATATTAAGGTAGGATTCTTCACTCGTATAAATCCGTGTTTCATCCCCTTTTAAGACAATGGTCGCTCCAAGGTCTTTCGCCCACCTCTGATTCTGTTCATCTATCTGTTCGTCAGGTTCTAAGCCCGTAAGTCGCTTCCACTCACCTGCATGTGGTGTCAAAATAACGTGTTCGGTGCGTAGCTTACTTTTCTCACGCGCCAACAGTGTGAGTGCATCGGCATCGAGTATGAGTATCTGATGGTCCCGAATACTTGCAAGCACAATCCGAAAGACATTCACCGCTCGTTCATCTAAACCAAGTCCTGGCCCGATGGCAACAACCGTGCTTTTTTTTATTCGCTCACTGATCCCCGCGAGATCCTGGAGGGGTAACGCCATCGCCTCAGGTAATCTTGAGTGCAGAGCAGTATGATGGTTGGAATCTGTTGCAACGGTTGTGAGTCCAGCCCCGGCATGAACAACTGCTTCCGCCGACATAATGATGGATCCACCCATTCCAGCACTCCCTCCAATGAGTAAGACTTGTCCGTAATCTCGTTTTGTTGTATTGTGATCGTTCTCTCTATTAGGTAACCACTGTCTAATTTGATCCATTTCTAATCTCTGCATCATACATTGACTCCTCCTGAACAATTGATAGTTGCCAATACCCTTAATGATGCCTGATATAACGCTCCACATAAAAAAAGCGAGACGAATAGTCGCCTCACTCAAAGTGTATGTTTACTTATTTTTCAGTTGTGCCATATACCGAACGTGCAATATTGGCCATTTCCTCCGCATCTAGATCAGACGATGCCAAGTAGAATTCAGCGCCATCGCGGGACCAAAGCAACGCATCGCCTGTCTGTACACCAATGGTAAAGCCTAAATCAACAGGATGACCCTCGGCCATATTTGTAAATGTAGTCGAAGCAGAAACCACTTCTGCTTGTTTTTGAATCAGAGTAAAGGACTTGTCACCAGTGTATTCTTGCACATAACTAACACCATCATCCGTTTCCACTTCTTTTGATTCACTTGAGCTTGATCCATCAGGCGTATACATTGGATAATAAATCTCCATCTCAGCAGTTGGCTCAGCTAAAGTAGGCTCTGACATTTGCGCCCCTGTCATGTTTCTTTCCATTTCAAAGTCATCATCATTAAAGGAGGCATTCTTGTCAAACTCCGTGAAGTCTAGAGTTACGAGTGGCGATTGTTCAGCATCTAAAATCTCTACCTTAACAGGAGTTAAATCCTTTTTGTTTAAGTAAATCTGCTGCTTATTAAGATTCTTGTTTTGATAGTTCGTCGCTGTTTCAAAAACATAATTAGAATCATCCTGGGAGAAGACACGCTCTTGATCCGTTAAGATATCTGCAACCAAGGACTCATAAAGATAACTTTGACTTGTTGTTTTTGGCCAATCACTTTGGAAACGAAAGCTTTTATTTAAAGCGGGAGTGAGAACAAATACCCCATCATCGTTACGTAAAATAATTTGGCTTTGATCCTTTTCCTTATTGTTTAACATAACTCTGTAGAAACCTTCTTTTTGATACCACACCTCTACATCATATGTCTGAGGTTCATTCCCTGTTTCCAATTGCATCGTAGCCTTTGCTTTGTAGCCTGACATATCCTCAAGTGTTGTGCCTAGCTCTTCCAGTACATCCTCCTGTGTCTTTTCGCCACAACCAGCAAGCATCAGAATCATAAGTACACCCAATATGACGAACCAGCTTACTCGTTTCATACTCTCACCCCTTCGTCTCATTTGCCGCTAATTAGAGAAATCTCCGCCCTGTTGACGAGCTGTTCCCCATCGCATTACATCTATATGAGACAACCTAGGTAAATATGCAGACGAGTCCTAAAGCTTGATTCAAGGCGACTTCGCTTCTATAATTACCTGTGCAACTGCATATGCTTGACTATGTGAGATTGACACATGAATATATTCTTCTATCGGACCTGTCATCGTTGGTTTACCTTGTATATCGTTTAGAATTTCAATATCATGCCATGATATCTTTTTGATCCCTGAAGCTTTTACAAACGCTTCCTTAGCAGCAAAACGACCAGCTACAAACTCTATTTTTCGCGAATCAGAAAAATGTCTTGAAGCTGCCTGCTCAGACTCAGTCAAGATCCGTTCTGCAAATCGACTATTCCTTTTAACCGCTTTTTTAATACGTTCGAGCTCAATAATATCAATACCTATACCTTGAATCATATCCATACCTCGCTTAAACCATGATCATTTACTTTGTAAAAAAGGAGGGCGCAAATGTTTATTCGAAACGAAAGCTTTTACTCTTTCAGAAAAAATTATCCTGTTATCACCGTGTTAGTTGGTATTCATTTGATTTTGTTTTTGTGGACCAGCTTTTTCCCTTTTGGACGTGAGATTTATTTGTTAGGAAGAGGAAGTAATTTCGAGATCATCACCGGAGAATATTGGAGGCTACTTACACCCATCTTCCTGCACGGCGGACTGATGCACGTAGTCTTTAATTCATTTTCACTTGTGATCTTCGGCCCAGTCGTCGAGAAAATACTGGGGAAGATTAAGTTCATCTCCATCTATTTACTCTCTGGAATTTTAGCGAATATCGCTACGCTATACTTAGGAGGTGTGTATTATTTACACGTTGGAGCTTCCGGTGCCATTTTTGGCATATTCGGCGTCCTAGCCTATATGATTTGGGCTCGCCGTGACCTTATCGACCGAGCCAACTCTCAATTAGTCGTAACCATCATCATTATTGCGTTAGTGATGACGTTTGTAAACCCAGGCATTAATATCTTCGCCCATTTATTTGGTTTTATCGCGGGAATGGCTTTAGCCCCTCTGTTCTTAATCGGCGCAAAACCATTTGTACAAAACTACCACCGCCGTGATGTTTATGATAACGATGAACCAAGCTTCAACCCAAACCGTTGGGCGAACCAAGAGAAGAAAAAGCAAAAAAAGAAAATACTTTGGATCAGTATCGCCGTTGTTGCCGTGATCCTGATGGTCATTCGATTCTTCGAGTGACGGAAAAACCTCGACCCTCACTGCATTTGGTCGAGGTTTTTTGTTATTAGAGGTGAGACTTGTGAGGGTTCTTTTAAAGTGTGAGCCCTGGTTGCCGTTTATAGCGCTCTGCGCACCAACCTCCGCTCATAGTGCTCCACCTGCCGCTCATTGACTCTTTCTTTCCGCTCATCCCTTGCATAAAAGAACTCAATTTTGCCCATACTATAATTAGAATTTTCAATTTCAACATTCCATTTCGAATTGACAATGATTATCATCCTCTAGTATACTTATGCTAGAATGAATCAGCGAAGGGGGAGCTTTCGTGAAGAAGGTGACGGTACACGCTTTAAAGGATATTCACACGGTTCTTACAAACAAGCGTAAAGTCGGTGGGGCTATTGAGGCTAAGTCGATTCGTTTGCGATCCGGAGAAGAGTTTCATTATCCAGTATTCACTAGCCTTGAGCAAACACGTGGTGTTTATCAATCAATTGGCTTTATGACCTCAGATGGTGAGCGTCTTATTGTTAATATTGATGAAATTGCTATGATGAAAGATTTGGAGCATAAGTTAATTTGCCAATTAGAGAACTCACACGCCAAAACATACTTACTTACAGATACACTTAATTACCTACAAAGATTATGTGAAGTGAACGAAGGCTGTCTCAGCTCTCCATTTAAACGTGAGGTTGAAGGCTTAGCATGTGATATTGGTGCAAAACACCTTGAAGAACATGGCTACTCAGACTTTGTTATGCTAGCTGATACAGAGCAAAAAATCGTTTCAATTAATCAAAAAAGCATGCTGGCCTAATAGCCGCATGCTTTTTTTTCTTTATTTTTCTTGGCTTTCAAGTGTGCAAATCGCAGATGGTCTCTTAATACGAAGAGCCAAGCGTTTCATATACACGGAATGGATGGTTCATACCTTCTTCTCCAAGATAAGCCGTTTCAAAATCCTCAGATACAGCTAGGTCAAAGTTGTGTGGACCTGTGTTTACAAGTACACCTGTTTTTCCTTTTAGTACTGGTGATTGGAATACTCCAAGCTGTTGCAATCTCACGTACGTGCTCGATTTCTAGAACATTTGTCTCTTTGTGTACTCGGTGTAGAATCGCGTACAGTTCTGGAGATAGTACAAGTGCATATGGACCATGGTGACCTAACTCCATTAGTTTACTTCTAGCTTCTACGATATCTTGGAATGCATGTCCTGATTCATACCAACTTTCAGTCACGTGAGACAGGCGACCTTTTACATTCATTAATCCAGGAATGTCGAATTCCTTTGAGCCATGAAAGATCATTTGGTCTTCAAGGTATGCTACTTGGCGAGCTGCATTGGCTGCTCCAGAGAAATCAATTGGAATATCTAACGTTTTTGCTTGCTCCACGTCTCTCCAATAAAGAACAAAATCTTTATAAATTAGAGGAATCGTGTGGCTCACTCGTTTTGTTGATTCTGCTACTTCTTCATTTAACCCTTGGTGGTCCATAATGGCTTCATGGTCATCTAGGTACACATCTGTATGGATAGTTTGAACGCCACGACCAAGTGGTCCATGCAGATTTAAAAATTTTCTTCCTACTAACTGACTTTTTGCCATGTCTGCAACCACTTTATCTAAATGGTCGAATTCACTTTCATTTAAAGGTGCGTCTGGATATCTCGATGCTTTACTCATATTACTCACTCTCCTTATTCTCTTTCTTACAGAAGGCTACCTACAGAAAAGGCAGATTTATCAGGTTTTACAGATTCTTTTTCTTCTAATTCAATAGGCTCATCTTTAAATGATTCACTTATCTCGAGTAAGACTGCTTGGACTTCTTCCAAATACGATTGCGTACGTTGAAGGATATCGTCCAACTCACCAGTCGAGCTTTCCAAGTTAATCAAGATCGCTTCCTCAACATGTTGACTAAACAACCTTAATGCAAAATGTTCAAGTTGAACATTCGCATACAGCTGAATGTAATCTTGTGATGTTGGATCATTAGACGATTCCTCATCAAGCCACACTCTCAACTGATTACGTAAACCTTTGACTCGTTTTTTTCTTGCGTTCTCAATTCCGAGCGCTTTTCTTACAAGCATACGTTCATAATCATTGCTAAGATTCGTTATTCTTGGTTCAACTAAATGAACATATGTCTTAATGTCTTTTTTCATAGCGGCAAAAAGATCATGAAGCACAGTAAGTGATTCCTCCATGGGTCTTCACCTCTTTTCTATTACTATCTATATACTATCATAATTCTCAATTAAAAAGAAACCTTTTTATAATTATTATAAAGAAGGTTTCTCAATTACTATTTTGATGACATTGGACAGTCTCGTTGGCACTGACCAATCGCTTTATAAATCGAACACCACGAACGTTTGGCGTAACAAACAGGTACGTCTTGTTCCATGGCCTTTTTCTTTAGCACAGTAGTTAAATTATGATTGATGAAGTCAGTTAAAACCAGAATCATATCAACGCCTGCTGGATGTCTCGTTTCACCATTTTTGTTTTCCTTCCGCTAATATGTAGGATGTTTGCGTAGCCCATCTCCTCAAGTTTTTTCGGAATCGAGCCAAGATGATCAGCACCCACAATCATTAATGATGTCATTTCTTTCCCTCGCTTTCATTTGATAATAATTCTCACTATTAGTTTAATTGAAATCGATTCTCATTGTCAACTAAATTTTAAAGAATATTCTGTTTCAGGTTACATCTTTAAATAATTAGGGAATACTTAAAGCAGCATTAACCGGTTTACTTGCTACGTTTTTTTCTGTAGAGTAGATAGGATGAGTATGGAGGTGCATAGTATGATCGCCAATATGACAGAAGATCAACTTCTCGTTTTGGTCATAAAATATATCCGTGAGGCCAAGCGAAATTCGTTACAGGAACTATTAGATGAACTACACCCCTACGATGTAGCGATTATCTATCGTTCACTCCCGACTAAACATCATCACAAATTTTTAACCTTTCTAAATCCAGATCAAGTTGCTGATTTGATCGAAGAACTTGAAACGGAATACCAGGTAGAGATTCTACAGAAGTTAGGAGTAGAAGAATCCTCTAAGGTTATGGATTTGATGGAGAATGATGAATTAGCCGATTTGTTGAACGAACTTTCTGTTGAACGCATCCAGGAATTCCTGGATGTCATGAAAAAAGAAGATTCCATTAAGATTCGCTCTTTAATGAGTTATCCAAGCGGATACAGCTTGGGGATTGATGACAAATGAATTTATCTGGATTCATGCAAACCAAACTGTCAGGCAGGCTGTAGACAAATTAAAAGAGTATGCTGGTTTTTCTGAGAATATCTATTATTTATACGTCATCAATGAGGCGAAAAAATTAGTTGGCGTGGTATCTTATCGTGATTTATTAATTGCAGATGAGAAAGAAGTCATTGAAGAGATTATGTTCACTCGAACAGTTGCTGTAAAAGTAACTGACGATCAAGAACAAGTAGCAAACATTATTGAGAGATACGATTTTATTGCCGTACCAGTTGTTGATGATGAGGATACATTACTTGGTATTATTACAGTCGATGACGCAATAGACGTTGTCATTCGAGAAGCAAATGAAGATATCGAAAAATTATCAGCTTCAGGTAACATTGATTTTACAACCAAGGCTTGGACAGCTTCGATCCGCAGGCTCCCTTGGCTTATTTTATTGCTTTTTATTGGACTCATATCCGGAAGTATCATGAATTATTTTGAAGCTACACTTGCTCAGGTTGTTGCACTTGTATTTTTTATGCCAATGATTGCGGGCATGACTGGGAACACCGGTACCCAATCACTAGCGGTGGTTGTAAGAGGTGTTTCTCAAAATACCATCGACAAAAAAGTAGTAACAAACTTAATATTAAGGGAATTTCGAGTGAGTTTAATTATCGGACTGACATGTGGAAGTTTAATTACTCTGATTGCATACTTATGGATTGGTGATCCAACACTTGGCATGGTAGTTGGTGTTTCTTTATTCTGTACGTTAATCATTGGAACTCTTGCCGGAACAATTATCCCACTCATTTTGCACAGAGTTGGAATCGATCCTGCTGTTGCATCTGGACCACTGATCACGACTTTAAATGATATCTTTTCGTTATTAATCTATTTTGGAATCGCAACAGCATTTCTTACTAATTTAACATGATAAAAAGACAAGCGAGAGTTCGCTTGTCTTTTTTAGATAGATAGTTCTCATACTGCTTGGACAATCCGCATATAAGTGAAAGAGCTTGTTAGACGGATATCTCAAGTTGGGTGTGATATAAAATGGTTCGTTATGTACTTACATTACTTATAGGTTGTTTGTTGGTTAGCATTGGCATTAACTTCTTTTTTACGATGTATCATTTACTTGATGGTGGAATTATTGGACTAGGTTTGATTGCTCATTATCTTTGGAATACGCCAGTTGGATTGACTATTCTCATTGTAAGTATCCCTATTTACATTTTTGCTTGGTTTTATTTCCGTCCTTTTTTCTATAACAGCCTTGCTGGTGTCATTGTCTCATCCCTACTCATCGATTGGGTTGCTCTCTATTCTCCAGACCTCGCTATTTTAGGTCCATTAGCAAGCGCCATACTTGGCGGCACTATGCTAGGTGTAGGTGCAGGTATTATGTTTCGAATGGATATCAGTACGGGTGGTTTTGATCTCCTAGCGCAAATGATCGCTACTAAAATCCCTTATAATGTAGGCGCAATTATTGTGATCTTTGATATGCTAGCTGTAGTTGCTGGTATTTCTATTGTGACAATTGAAGAGATTGTTTTATCAACTATTGCAGTAATATCTACTGGTGTTGCGACAATTATTGTCACAAGTTGCCCTATGCCTGCTTTTCTCTATCCAGCCGACAAATTCCCCGGGAAATGGAACAGCTAGTAGGTGGAATCTGTCATATTGTTACTGAATAACCGCTTTTCCAGTTATAAACCAGTAAGAGATTCCATATATAAAAGCGACAGAGGCAATAATAATAAACAATGCCTTGTTAGAAAGTCTTCTTTTCATGTTTAACCCTCCCTGTTTTTCTTTCTTCTATTATACGACCATTCTTGCTCAGAAACTATAATACAAAAAAAGAACCTAGGAATTTAATCATTCCTAGGCTAATTTTGCTGCTACAGTAGCTACTCTTTCTCCTAATCGAGCTGCCATAACAAGCTCTCTTTCGTCTGGCGTCCTACTTCCATCAGAGCCGGCAAGTGTTGATGCTCCGTATGGGCTTCCACCTATTCCTTCTGTTGTTAACTGTTCTTGGTTTTCGCCGTATGGTAATCCAACATAAATTAAACCAAAATGCAGCAATGGAACAAGTGAGGTTAAAATCGTTGTCTCTTGTCCACCGTGTATTGAAGCTGTACTTGTAAAAATGGATGTCGCTCTTCCTTCAAGCGAACCATTTGCCCAAAGTCCTCCGGCTGAATCAAGAAACTGTTTCACTTGTGCTGGCATATTGCCGTAACGTGTCGGGAACCCCCAAATGATTCCATCAGCCCACACAAGATCATCGTGTGTAGCTTCCTCTAGATGTTCTTGGCTTTTTTGCGCTTCAATATATGCGTCTTGTCCTGACATCGCTTCTTTTACTGCCTCTGACTCAGGAATTCTTACTAGCCGAACCTCAGCACCTTCAACCCGTTTAGCTCCCTCTTCTACTGCTTTGGCCAATGTATACACATGTCCGTATGACGAATAATATGGAATTAGAATCTTTGTCATTCTTTACACCCTCCAATAATTTCTGTCTAATTCTTCTATTCCTTAAAAGTCATCAATTCTAAACATGATTTTGTACTTTTTTAATGGAAGTTTCACTAGTAAACCTTTACAATAAGGAGTTGATAGCGGTATATTCCCCTTTTTCACCTTTAAAGTGATCCTATTAGAACGTTTTTGCGTATGCTTAATTAGAAATGCTCTTTTTAAAACCGCTGTTAAAGAAGCAATTACTTCTACTTCAAATAGAGACATTCTAATTATTAAGGAGCAGCGTACAAAGGAGTTATACATGCCACATCTTAACGACGAACAATTGTATCAACTCGTTGTTCAGCAAGACAAAGAGGCTTTAGAGACATTATATTCTCGATATGAGAGAATCTTGTTCTCATTTATTTATCGTTTTACAAAAGACAACGGCTTAACTGAAGAAGTCATGCAAGATCTATTTATGAAGCTTTGGCAAGGGAAAGCCTCATATCAAACCGGTAAAGGAAAGTTCTCATCTTGGATTTTAACGATTGCAAGAAATGCTGCAATTGATCAAATTCGCAAAAAGAAAGTGACTGAGGTTGAATTTGATGATCGAGATTCTGAACCAGATCCTGAATCAGTAGAACAAACCATTGTTTTTCAGGAAGAAAGCACAATTATTCAAGAAGCAGTTGCTACCTTGCCATCTGAACAACAACAAGTTGTAAAATTGTTCTATTTCGACGGAGAACCACAAAAGAACATTGCAGAGATATGTAAGATACCCCTTGGAACTGTTAAAGGAAGATTACGTTTAGCGCTTAATCATCTACGTAAGACTCTTAGCAGGCAGGATGAAAGAGGCGATATATATGAGCGATAAAAAATGCATACAATTACTTGATTACTTTAATGGTCACTTAAGTAAAGCAGAAGAAGAAGAATTTGAACTGCACCTAATAGACTGCGAAGAATGCCAAGAGCAACTTCAAGAGCTGTATGAATTTAATGATGGTGTTGCTAACGTACCAAGCGATGCAACACCACCAGCAGGAATGAAGAATCGAATTTTACAATCTGTATTTGAAAGTGATCAACAGACAAAACCAACTCAACCAACCGCAAGACCAGAACCAATCCCATTTGAAAAACCAGCAAATAAGAAAAACAAACTAGTACCATGGCTATCAGCTGTAGCTGCCATTCTCATAGCAGCAGTCGGAACAAATATTTACACTTTTAATCAATTAAATGACTCTCAATCAGAATTGGCTACTCTTGAATTAGAACGAGATCTCTTAACTAGTCAGATTGATGAATACGAGAGTGCACCACCATCTGGAACAGCTCAAATTGAACAAGTCATCACTTCAACGTCTCTGCTCTCACAAGAAGATGAAACAGAACATCTTGGGCAAGCGTCTATCGTTCAACAAGAAGATGGATTTAAACTAATCGTGCAGGTCGAACAAATGCCAGAACCAGTTGATTCAGAAGTGTACCAGGTTTGGTTGTTTCAAGAAGACACACCACTTCCAAGCCGGCTCATTTGTAACAAACGAATCCGGTGAAGGTGCGATAGTATATGATCTTGATTCCGATACAAATATAGAAGATCTATTTGAAGCCATTGCAATCACACTTGAACCACAAGCGGATAACCAATTACCAGAAGGACCAGTCGTTACACTCTCAGAACTATACTAAAAAGATCCATCCCTAAAGTTATTGCTAACTTTTGGGATGTTTTTTTTGTGGACTTACCCCTCGCTAATTCATAGATCTCTCTTGGTAACCCCAGCTAACTCTTGATGACGCGAGGATGTTTCGTGGTCATAAAGTCTTCCTCTTGCTAAAGAGAGGTTTGCTCTTGTTATCAAGCTCCCGTTCTTGGTGAGTAGCGGAGGTTTCTTGGTCTAACGTGCAGGTTCTGGCTATCACATCGATCTCTCTTAGTAACAGTGTCTGCCTCTTGCTAAAGCCAGGCTAGTTCTTGCTCTCAAGCTCCGGCTCTTGGTGAGCTGCTGTTCTATCTTGGTAACACAGTCTTCCTCTTGCTAAAGTCAGAATTGCCCTTGCTTTCAAGCTCCCGTTCTTGGGGAGCTGCTGCTCTCTCTTGCTAAAGCTAGGATTGCCCTTGCTTTCAAGCTCCGGCTCTTGGTGAGCTGCTGCTCTCTCTTGCTAACACGGTCTTCCTCTTGCTAAAGCCAGGATTGCCCTTGCTCTCAAGCTCCCGTTCTTGGTGAGTGGCTCTTTTTATCGCGCGCGGTGGGGCTTTTAGCTTCAAATTCCAATGCAGTTAATAAAAATGACCATTTTTATTCCTTTTTTCACTTGACCTATCTTGGTTTGCTGCGCGCGAGCTTGGTAAAGTCTTCGCACCTCTTGATGAGAGCAGGTGGCTCTTGGTATTTGTGGGGCCAATCGCAGCGGCTCTTTTTTCTTGGTTTCTCCTAACAGTTCTTGCTGTCGTTTCAATTGCTCTTGCTATTTGGATCTGGTTCTTGCTTAATCCAGGAACTCTCTTGGTTCCCCACTCCGTCTCTTGCTCTCACATCGATCTCTCTTGTTAACACAGCCCCCTATCTTGATTAAGCCAGGACGCTCTTGCTACTTCCGCTTTTTCCCTTGGTAAGATGATCTTTCTCTTGCTGCTTCCCCGATCCCCGTTGCTAACAGCACCTACCTCTTGCTAATAAGAGGTAAGCTCTTGCTTCAAAGCTCTTCCTTTCAATCCCTTCCTTCCAAGCTTTATCATCTACCAATGACAATATTTTTTCACTTCCCTCCCCCTGCCATATCAGCTTTTCCAACGAATTCCGACATGATTTTTAATTCAATTTCACTTAAAAGTGATCCTAGCCCACCCCGTGTTCGTTACCTTGGTATAACAAACAATGAGGAGTGTTATTCATGAATAAATCAAATTCACATATGAAAAAGGCAGCTGTAGCGATTCCACTTTCTGTTTCTCTCGTAATGGCTCCTACGATTTCAGCTTTTGCTCATGACCATGCAAGTTCGGAAAGTAATCCTAAGATGGAAACGATGGCAAGTGTATCAACACCTGCATCAGATCTCAGAGCCACATTAGATCAATACTTATCGGAGCATGCTTTTCTAGCAGCGTTTACGATGCAAAAAGGGATTGACGGTGCTGAAGATTTTGAGGCATCGGCTGAAGCACTTAATGGAAACACAGAAGATTTAACTGCAGCGATTGCGTCAGTTTATGGCGATGAAGCAGGAGAAGCGTTTGATAAGATGTGGAATGACCACATTGGTTATTTCGTTGATTATGTAAATGCAACGGCTGAAGGCGATGAAGCCGGTAAAGAGGAAGCTATAAGTCAATTAGATAATTATCGCGCTGACTTTTCTGAATTTCTTGAAGGGGCAACGGATGGCCGTCTTGATGCTAATGAACTCGCTGAAGGTCTTCAAGAACACGTTCACCAATTAATCTGGGCTTTTGACAGCTATGTAGATGAAGATTATGATGCGGCATATGACAACCTACGTGAAGCAACACACCATATGTACGGAGTAGGTAAAGGTCTTTCTGGAGCAATCACAGATCAGTTCCCTGAGGACTTTGATGAAACTACACCGGATACTCCTGCAGCAGATCTTCGTGCTGATTTAAACCACTTGTTCTCTGAACACGCAGGTCTAGCGGCATTTGTTATGCAAAAAGGAATTGATGGTGCTGATGACTTTGATCAAGCAGCAGCAGCGCTAGATGAGAATACAAATGAATTATCAGCAGCAATCGCTTCTGTTTATGGCGATGAAGCTGGGGACGCATTTAAAGATATGTGGAATGACCACATTGGCTACTTTGTTGATTATGTAACAGCCACTGCTGAAGAAGATGAAGCAGGACGTGAAGAAGCAATTGCCAACCTAGATAACTATCGTGCTGATTTTTCTCAGTTCTTAGATGATGCAACAGATGGTCGTCTAGATGCTACTGAACTTGCTGACGGACTTCAAATGCACGTTAATCAGTTAGTAGAAGCATTTGATAGTTATAATGCTGGTGAATTTGAAACAGCATACGACCAGCTTCGTGAAGCATATGGTCATATGTTCGGTGTAGGTGAAGGAGTTTCTGGAGCAGTTGTTGACCAATTCCCAGAGAACTTTGAAGCAATGCCTTCAGATATGCCGAAAACTGGTTTTGGTGGATCTGAAAATCCTGGATTCTCTATTCAAATGTTCAGCTTATTAGCAGCATTCCTACTTGCAGGATCTGGACTATATGTTCTACGCCGCAAGCAGAACGCATAATTACCTTTTTATGAACCAATGAGGTTTCAATATCTCATTGGTTTTTTCTATGTTTATTGGATTCTATAATAGGTAATGACTAGTACTATCTTGCATAGAGGAGTGAACTGTCTATCATGTCGAGTCAAAAAGATATTCAAAGCAAGCAGGAACAAATGAAGCAAAAACCTGCCGAAACGCAATCTGTTCAACCTGGTATAGAAAGTGAGATGACTCCTGAACCCTTATATGACGATCCAACTTACACAGGAAGTGCAAAGCTTAAAGGAAAAACCGCTTTGATTACGGGTGGAGATAGTGGAATTGGACGGGCTGTTGCCATTCTATTTGCTAAAGAAGGTGCAAATGTAAGTATTGTTTATTTAAATGAACATGAGGATGCTGAAAAAACAAAGCAACTTGTTGAAGCAAAAGGTGTCTCTTGTATGCTTCTGAGTGGTGATGTTGGCGATGAAACGTTTTGCCAAGACGCAGTACAAAAAACCGTCAAAGCTTATGGGACGTTGGATATTCTAGTGAATAATGCAGCCGAGCAACATTACCAAGAAAAAATTGAAGATATCTCCTCTTCCCAGCTCCACCGAACCTTTCAAACGAATATCTACTCTTATTTTTATTTTATTCAGGCTGCGATGCCCCATCTTAAACAAGGCAGTTCCATTATTAATTCTGCATCTATTGTTGCGTACAAAGGGAATCCAGTATTAATGGATTATGCGGCAACAAAAGGTGCGATTGTTGCTCTAACGAGATCACTTGCTACAAACCTTGTTGAAAAAGGCATTCGTGTAAATGGTGTTGCTCCTGGTCCAATCTGGACTCCACTTATTCCCGCGTCATTCCCTGCTGCAGACGTCGCTCAATTCGGAGATCAATCTCCGATGAAACGAGCAGGACAGCCTGCAGAGCTTGCTCCGGCTTATGTCTATCTAGCTTCTGATGACTCTTCCTATGTCTCAGGTCAAATGATGCATGTTAATGGTGGAAGTGTTGTAAACGGATAACTTTATTAGAAAGTACCGATCGTACTCTTATGTGATTGGTACTTTTTTTTTGCATTCATCAATTTCCGATAAAACAAAAAGGAACCACAGTGCACTCCTACGAGCTACTGTGGTTCCTTTATATGTTACTTTACTTAATCTTGATCTTCAGCTTGATCCGTTCCTTCTTCTTGTGAGTCAAAGAACCTGAATAAATCTCCGTATATAATACGATCTGAGTGTTCAAGATCATTTATGCCTTTTTCAACATGAGGTTCGCACACTTCTTCTTCAATTTCTTCGCCCTCTTTGTCATAGCACGTATTGTTTGTATAAACGATATCGTCAGTTATTACACTACCGTTTCGTAGCACGGCCATTGAATCATTTTCTGGTGAAAATAAATCTGTTCCAAAATGGATATCGTTACGTGTACTATGACCCAACAAATGCATTAATGTTGGTTTAACATCAATCTGTCCTCCAACTGTACTAATGGTTTCACTCTTATCATGCCCAGGAATGTGAACAATCATTGGTACACGTTGCAGCTGAACCGTATCAAAAGGTGTAATTTCATCTTTATCAAGATACTGGCTCATCGCTTTATTATGGTTCTCAGAAATCCCATAGTGATCACCGTACAAGACAAAGATCGTATCTTCATACATACCTGATTCCTTCATCTCTTCAAAGAATCGCTCTACCGCATGATCCATATACCGAACTGTAGGGAAGAATCGATTTAGGGTTCCACTATTTGAATCGTACTCGTCAATCATTTTATCTTCTTCGCCTAGTTCAAAAGGAAAATGGTTCGTTAACGTAATGAATTTTGTATAGAAAGGCTCAGGCTGCGACTGTAATAAGTCAATCGACTGCTCAAAGAAATCAACATCCTTTAGCCCCCAACCAACAGAATTTTCTTCATTCACATCATAACTACCTACATCAAAAAATTGATCATAGCCAAGTGATTGGTACATGATATCACGATTCCAAAAACTCTTATTGTTAGCGTGCATGACTGAGGTATACATTCCCTCATTACTCAAAAACTCAGGCAGTGCATTGTATTCATTTCCACCATGCGTAAAGAAGACTGAACCACTATCACGACCAAACATCGAGTTATCAACAATAAACTCTGAATCTGATGTT
The DNA here is from genome assembly GCF_023703085.1 of Alkalicoccobacillus plakortidis. Taxonomy (NCBI): domain Bacteria; kingdom Bacillati; phylum Bacillota; class Bacilli; order Caryophanales; family Bacillaceae; genus Shouchella; species Shouchella oshimensis. The sequence continues at coordinate 25,684 of NZ_JAMQJY010000003.1, forward strand.
TTTCCTTGTGCTGTTTGATGATAGAAGTTTTCAAAATAATAACTATCCTCAATTAACTCGTTAAGAAACGGTGTGACCTCTTCACCATTAACTGTATTGTTGATGACAAATGATTGGATAGATTCAAGTGAAATCATTACAACATTTTTATCTTCAGCAATACCAAATAGTTCCGGATCCGGTTCCTTGTGATTAGCTTGTGCGTAATTCTTAACTTCTACGATATCAGAGCTATCAGCAAATACGCGTTGCGCACGAGATTGAGATTGAATATAACCATCATACACATGATAGTTCATCAACCCGATGTTTTTAACAAGAAGCTCACGGTCAAACGATCTAGACAACAGCTGTGGGCGTTCTGCTTGTGCAATGGAAAGATTCGCTAGAAAAAGAACAACTGCTAGCGACATGAGAATAACAGGCTCTCTCTTCAAACGATTAACCGCTGGAACTCTTTTAGTAGCAATTAAAACGGATAGTAACAGTATATCCGCAAATAGAAGCAAATCAGCATAATGAGTTAAACCAACAATACTAGTACCTAAATCATTCAAATTACTTGTTTGAAATAGTACTGGCAACGTAAGAAAATCAGTGAAAAATCGGTAATAAAGTAGATTGAAATACAATACTAGAGTTGCGATAAAGCTAAATGCAACAATCATTATATTCCTAAGCCTATGCTTAAACATCAATGCAATCGCAAAAAACAATACCGCTGAGCTTAATGGGTTAATGATCAGAAGAAACTCTTGCAACATATTGTCTGAGGAAATGTTGAATCCAACTTTATAAAGAATATACGATTTTATAGTTAACAAAAGAACGGCCAACCAATATAACTTTAGTCGACTTATAGCAGACTTTATTTTTTCCATAATACTTGGTGCTCCTCTCTTTCATTTCAAGAAATTAGCGTTTTCAAATTTAATCTTATCTTTAACTCTTATCAAACACTTTTTGTACCCTATTCCACAAAAAAAAGAGTTTAAACGCATGGATTTTACACCCAAGAAGCGATTATACCAAAAATCAAGCTTAAACTAAACTACTTTTTTTCAGTAGAATCCATTGACGTACATCGCTCTGTGTAAACATACTGTTAAGAAGTATACGGTATAACCTCAACAAAAGTTACGATTATGTAAAAATAAATAAGAATACGTTAAAAATAAAAAAACCATCAGAACATTCATTCTGATGGTACGACTTGCTTCGAGTTAATTAGACAGATCTGGCGGTGTAAAACCAATGCTAGCCATAGCTTGTGCCATTGTTCCAAACGTTGTAAGTTTCATGAAGTTTGTATGTAGACGATTAATCTTCATCGCTAAATCAGGTCGGATTCCTGTGAAAATAGCTTTTACTCCGATAAGCCTAAGCATCTGAGCCATTCGCAAAAAATGTTCCCCAAGATCTTCATCTATACTCAGAATACCCGAGACGTCTACTAACAAATAGTCTAAGTTTAATTCATTACTTTTAACCATAATTTTATCTAGGATGGAGTCCATTCGTTGGGACGTAATTTCTCCTACCACCGGTATGATTCCAATTCCCTTTGCGATTGGTACAAGTGGTGCCGCTAAATCAGATAATTGCTGATACGCGTGATCTAAATCTAAGACATATGAAAGTAAAGAAGCCAATGTTCTAAATAACTCAATATCATCATCAGAAAAGTCTATTTCCTGATCATCAAGCCCACAAATCGTTCCATATATATTGCCACAGGCTGTGTAGATTGGGATCCCTATGAAACTTCCTCCACCAAGATTTTGAGCTTGGTTCTAACCCACACGCATTCAAATCTTCATTAATACTTGGGATGACTAGAACCCTCTTGCCAAAGTCAACGCTCAGCTTACAAAAGGTTTGGTTATAATCCAGCTCATCCCCTTCATTTAATAAGACACGATCTTTATTTATTGCATGCATAATACGGTTTGTCTTTAAATCATTCTTGGCAATAAATAAGGTATTGATATTAATTTGATGACTAAGCAACAGCAGAACCTGCTCTGCTACTTCTTCAAAATCTGAAAAGCTCTTCAGATTAAGTTTCCTTGCTTCTTTTTGCATTTGTACAACCATGTTATTTATAACCTCCAAACGATTACGATATATTAACAGAAAATATTTAGTATTTATCTAGTATTCAAGTCCTACTTTATACTTTTTTTGTGTAGATGGAAAGTCTATTACCATATTAAATCGGATTACACCCATGATAGATGCAGAGTTTTTGAAAGAATGGTACGATAATGGCGTTTTAAACTATAAAGGAGGTTGCGGCATGCCAATACGTTTAGGAACCATTGGGACAAATTTTATTACAGAACGATTTTTAGATGCCATTTCCAAAATAGCTGATTATGAACTTTCAGCTATTTATTCAAGAACGAATGACCGAGCAGAACAATTTGCACAAGCTCATGGGGCGAAGCACACATACACATCATTAGATGACCTTGCTACTAGCGATTATGTCGATGCGGTTTACATCGCTAGCCCAACTTCATTTCATGCAGAACAAACCGAATTGATGCTTAAGCACGGGAAACACGTAATTGTTGAAAAACCCGCTGCATCAAGCTACAAAGAATGGGAAAGCATGTCTGAACTCGCCCACGCGAACCAAGTCGTGCTCATGGAAGCCATGAAAACAACACAACTTCCAAACTTCTCAATTCTTAAACAGTCTCTAAACAAACTTGGCCCGATTCGCTCAGGCTTCGCAAATTACTGTCAATACTCTTCACGTTATGATGCATTTAAGAATGGACAAGTATTAAATGCCTTTAAGCCAGAGTACTCAAACGGTTCTTTAATGGATATAGGTGTGTATGGAATTTACCCAGTTATCGCCCTCTTTGGACGTCCTGATGAAGTAAAAGCTCAGGGTCACATGCTTGAATCAGGCGTAGACGGTGCAGGGAGCCTCTTGCTTAAATATAAGGAATCTCAAATAATCATTAACCATTCAAAAATCACTAATTCCAAGCTTCCATCTGAAATCCAAGGTGAACATGGCAATGTCGTCATCGAAAACTGGAATGACTTTCACACCTTGACTTTATATGATAGGAACCAAGCCACTCAAACCACCATCTCTACGGACAAGCATAATAACCCAATGTATTATGAGGCTGTTGAGTTCGCTTCATTAATAAAAGAACAGAAATTAGAATCCGTGGATAACAGCCACAAAAACACAGCGATCACATTACAAGTTTTAGACGAAGCTCGCCGACAAATTGGTCTCGTCTTTCCTAACGATTAATACGAGTACGTCCCCTGAAATGTGGGTATAGAATGAATAACACATTTTAGAAAGGGAGCGAACATATGTCTACCTTTAAGCGTGAATCGTATTATGTCACATTAGATATGGCTTTAATGTCCATCACTAAAACCAAAACACCTGATAACACAATCCAATATCAGATCTACGCTACAACAAAAGAAAAAGATCAGCTCGCCGCATTACTCGAACGAGTTAAATCCGAAGACTTTGAACAACAACAAATATTACAAAATCCTTTTGATGAAGGAAAAGCAGATCAGGAGAAAAATCAAACTCAAGGCGACCTTAAAGAGGTGTACCAGATGATTTATGATCTCGGTACGCTCGAAACAAAAGAAATCGTCGCAGACATAATGCCATAAGAGAAAAAGAGGCGAGATGGACATGTTAGGTTGTCCCTCTCGCCTTTCTTATTGTGGATGGGCTTGTATTGAGAGCGTTTCTCTGACTGGGGAGGAATGGGGTCTTGGTAGATGGCGATCGGTCTTGGTATAGGGCACTCGAGCTTGGTATGGTGCGCTCGGGCTTGGTATACACCCACTCTGTCTTGATTAAACGGCGTTCTTTCTTGCTTTCTCTCCTTACCTCTTGCTTAACTCACATTCCGCCTTGCTATCAAGGCATGGTTCTTGCTACACAACCGATCCGTCTTGATTATACGGAATTCTTTCTTGCTATCACTTCTCGCATCTTGCATTAGCCGCGCTTCGTCTTGCTTTCCACGCGATGTTCTTGCTAAGTCCCCTCTCCTTCTTGGTTGGACGCGGGGTTCTTGCTTTCACTGCCTGACTCTTGCTAGCAGAGGTGGGGTCTTGGTATGGAGCTTGAGTTCTTGTTTTACACCCACCCTGTCTTGATTAACCGCCCTTTTCCCTTGGCTCCCCTTAAGATTCCGCTTATACCCTCACTTTATTTTTGTAAAATAAGCGCAGCGGCACCGAGTAATCCGGCATCCTGGTTTAGACCTGCTGGGACGATTTCGATTTTTCTTCCTGCTGAACTTATTGCGTATTTCTCTACATAGGCTTTGACTCCAGCAAATAAAGGCTCGCCGACTTTAGTTACGCCTCCACCAAGTATGATTTTTTCGGGTTCGAGTAGGTTGATTAAAGTTACGCATCCAACTCCGATTTTTTCATAGACTGTGTTCACTAATTCTTTTAATTCTTCATTTCCGTTGTTACTTTCTTTAAATACCTCTTCCGCTGTCATTGATTTGCCTGTTAACGCCTGTGCTTGACGAGCAATTCCAGTTCCAGAGGCAATCCATTCTAGGGTTCCTTTTTGGCCGCAAGCGGATGTTCCATAGGCTGGATCTATAACAACATGTCCAATTTCACCGGCATTTCCGTAAGCTCCTGTCAGTAATCTTCCGTGGCTGTAGATTCCTGCACCTACTCCTGTGCTGATCGTCATAAAAACAAAATGCTCACACTCTTTAGCTGCCCCAAGCCATTTTTCAGCTAATGTGGCTGCATTTGCATCATTTTCTATTACTACCGGACAATTAAAAGCTTCTTCAATCCATTTTCTAACAGGCGCTCCCCACCACGTTCGTAGATTGGGTGGTTCGGTTAAGGTACCTTCTTTTGTATTTAGCGGGCCAGGTGCTCCTATTCCAATGCCTGTTAATTGTTTCTCCTCTACATTATTTTTCGTAAGTAGTTGCTTTACTTCAATGACAACCTCAGCTATTTTTGTTTCTGGCGTCACATCTTTAGGCATTGTTTTGATAACCGACTGTGCAACAATTGTGCCAGTTTCATCTATTAATCCTATTGCTATTTTAGTCCCACCAATGTCAATTCCGATCGCATGTTTTTTCATCATTCTCTCCTTTTTTTCATTCTGAATGTAAGCGTTCACTTAAATAGGTAAACATGATATAGTGGATATATATTTATTTCCTCACTTAATTGTATGTCTCTTTGACACAGCTTGTAAAGATTATTTGAAATCGTTTTCTAATATAGATTTGGAGGTTTGATAAATGGATATGCGCGGACCAATGGGTGGTTTACAGAAGGTTGCAGAGTGGATTACTCGAATGGCTTACCTCAACCTATTATGGCTTGGTTTTACTCTTGCAGGTCTTGTACTATTTACTGTTTTCCCTTCGACATTTGCCATGTTTGCTGTTATAAGAAAATGGATCATGGGTGAAACGGATACTCCAGTCTTTAAGACATTTTTCTCGTATTTCAAAAAAGATTTTGTACGCGGAAATATCATTGGTCTATTTTTATTATTGATTGGTTTTATCCTTTATGTAGATCTTCAGTTCTTACTCACTTTTGGTGGGGAAGGTATTGTTGCTTATTTTTATTATCCCGTACTGATCGTAACCTTAATTGTTGCCTTAGGAACTTTGTTTGTTTTCCCGGTTTATGTTCATTATCAATTAAGCATTAAAAACGTCTTTAAAACCGCCTTTTTCTTAATGGCCGTTAATCCTTTATTATCTATTGTTCTACTCGTTGCATTAGGAACATCTGGATATGCGATGATATCATTTCCAGCAACGATTATCTTCTTTGGAGCAAGTGTACCTGCTTATATCATTATGAGAATTTCATACGCCGTTATTCAAATGGCGCTTATGAAACAGCAGGCTCGTGAAGAAAAAGCAGCTACTCAAAAAACAACCTCTCATGTGTCAGGCATGTAAGGTTGTTTTTTTAGTTCGGGTCCTAATACCCATCAATATCCACTATATGTATTTAAATGATCCTAACTACTCATTTTGGGATATTTTTTGTAATTTCGAAACTTTTTCTAGTGAAGTTGGGTATATACATACTAGAAAGATAACAATTTAAGGGAGGAATTACTTATGAACGAACCACAAAGCGTACAGACCGATTCAAAGAAAGATGCACAAGATAATAAGTTATTTGCAATCGTAGCTTATATTCCCATCTTATTCTTAATCCCACTACTCGCAGCAAAGGAATCTCCATTCGCACGTTATCATGCTAATCAAGGCGCATTAGTAACAATCATTTGGGCAGCGGGTTATCTTATTACAAGTATTGTTCCAGGTTTATTAAACATTTTGCTTGGTCCTATCTTTGGTCTACTTATGCTCGCTATATTCATTATTGGGGTTTTAAATGTATCTAAAGGCGAAATGAAGCCACTACCAATTATCGGTGAAACAAAATTAATTAAATAACGTTGTTACAAAAGACTATCTCTATTATGAGGTAGTCTTTTTTCTTCTCCTCTAATCCCCATAACCCATATTGGTTTACATACAATTTCTCAGGGTATATATTAAACCGTGCATAACTTGTTTCATATAGAATGGAGGAATTATATATATGGCTCAGACGACTACTTCAGCTATCCCACAAAACTGGGATCAGCGTTCTACAACTGTTAAGGGCCCGATTAAACCAATTCAAAAACCATATGTAATGATTGGTCTTTTAGGTATCATTGCGTTGTTTACCGCAACTGTTATTGTGGCTGATTGGGTACAGGGGTTTCTCTTTATCATTGGAATTGCCTTAGGAATGGCTTTATTATATGCGCGTTTTGGTTTTACTTCTGCATTTCGTAGACTTGTTTCAGTAGGGAATGTGCAGGGATTACAAGCACATATGCTTATGCTTGCTGCAGCGACAACTTTATTTGCTCTTATTTTTGCTACTGGTTTTAGTTTTACCGGGACAGATCCAACCGGATATGTATCACCCGTTGGTGTGAGTGTGTTAGTTGGGGCATTTATGTTTGGTATTGGTATGCAGCTAGGTAGTGGATGTGCTTCTGGAACTCTATATTCTGTTGGCGGGGGTTCATCCTCTATGATTCTGACACTATTCTTCTTTATTGTCGGTTCAGTGGCTGGTGCTTATCATATTGCTTTTTGGCAAGGAACTCCGCAAATGGAGCCATTCTCGCTTGCTGAATCTACTGGATTTGGATATTTCGGTGGATGGGCGCTTCAAATGGCACTCTTTGCAGCGATCTATTTTGGAACTGTTTTATTTGCTAAGTGGAAAAACCCTCCGATGATGAAACCATTATCTACAACAAGTGGGTTTAAGAAAATAGTACGCGGTTCGTGGCCATTGTTCTCAGCTGCCATTATTCTTGCTGTGTTAAATGCTTTAGTTCTTGCGGTGCGTGGAACTCCTTGGGGCATTACATCAGCATTCGCTTTATGGGGCGGAAAGTTCCTTGATTTTATTGGTATTGATGTTGCTTCATGGGAATATTTCACTGGCGCAAATGCCGAGGCATTATCAAGCTCGGTGTTAGCTGATTCAACAAGTGTACTTAACTTTGGGATTATCCTAGGTGCTTTTGTCTCCGCTTCGCTGCAAGGTACCTTTAATCCTAAACGAGTGAAACCAGGTGTTGCTGGCGCTTCTATTATCGGTGGTTTATTAATGGGGTACGGAGCCCGTTTAGCATACGGATGTAATATTGGTGCGTATTTCGGAGGGATTGCCTCATTTAGTCTACACGGTTGGGTGTGGGCTGTGATGGCGATACTCGGAACAGGTCTTGCCTTATTCATCCGACCATTATTTGGCTTGGCTAATCCAAAACCAAAAGATTCTTTATGCTAAATGAATTAAAACGGTGAGCTAAGAATGACTAAAAGCTCACCGTTTTTTTGTGTTATCATATACTCTAACCACAGCACATGGTATAGACAACTAGATAATAAAAAAAGGAGTGATCATATGTTACGTTTTCTGCAACGGATTGGACGAGCTCTTATGCTTCCGATTGCTGTTCTACCTGCCGCGGGTTTATTGCTGCGCCTTGGTGAGGAAGACCTTTTTAACATTGCCTTTATGAATGCTGCAGGAGCTGCGATTTTTGATAATCTTGCATTAATCTTTGCGATTGGTGTGGCCATTGGTTTCTCAAAAGATGGTCATGGTTCTGCTGCTTTATCAGGAGCTATCGCGTTTTTTGTTCTTTCAAATGGCACACAAGCGATTGATCCGGACCTTGATATGTCTATTTTAGGTGGAATTATTTCAGGAATTATTGCCGGGTTAGTTTATAATCGGTTTCATCAGGTTCAATTACCTAGCTTGGCTCGGTTTTTTTAGTGGGAAACGACTAGTTCCAATCATTACTGCTTTTTCAATGCTCTTATTAGCTGGCTTTTTTGGTGTAGTTTGGCCATTTGTTCAAGAAGGCATCGACTCACTTGGGCAATGGATTGTTGGTGCAGGTACAATTGGTGTTGGTATATTTGGTTTCTTAAACAGGTTACTTTTGCCACTTGGTCTCCACCATGTGTTAAACAGTCTCGTGTGGTTTGTATTTGGCGATTATAATGGTAGCACAGGGGATTTGAATCGCTTTTTTGCAGGTGATCCTACTGCAGGCGGATTTATGGCGGGCTTTTTCCCGATTATGATGTTTGGACTACCTGCTGCTTGTTTGGCTATGATTCTAGCATCTAAAAGTGAGCGGAGAAAAGAAGTCGCTGGCCTATTAGGCGGTTTGGCTCTTACATCCTTTCTTACAGGAATTACTGAGCCACTTGAATTTACCTTTATGTTTTTAGCTCCTGCACTCTATGTTGTACATGCCTTATTAACCGCTTCCTCGATGATGATTGTAAGTGAATTAGGTATTCTTCATGGATTTACTTTTTCAGCTTGGAGCTATTGATTATGTTTTAAATCGAGGTATTGCCACCAAGCCAGGTCTGTTGCTTGTTGTTGGATTCGGTTATAGCATTGTCTATTTTCTAGTATTCTATTTTCTCATCCGAACTTTTAACATTAAAACCCCGGGTCGTGAGGATGATGAGCCTGCAAAAATAGACACTCAACAAGCATCTGGTCCAGAGAGGTATGCCGAATTAGCTCCTCAATATTTAGAGGCTTTAGGTGGGAAAGATAATATCCACGCTCTTAATAACTGTGTAACGCGCTTAAGAATAGAAGTAAAACAAACGACAAAAATCGATGAAACAAAAATGAAAGAACTCGGAGCCAAAGCCGTCATCAAATTAAGTGATAAAGATGTCCAGGTGATCATCGGAACGGATGTAGAGTTTTTAGCTGACAAAATGCGTTCCCTTCTATAATCATTTAAAAAAACAGCTTCCCTAAAATCGGAAGCTTGGTCATTTTTATTTCATTCACGTATGTTGCACTTGCCTTCTTCTCAAATAAAGAGCTACACCTGCAAGTGTTAAGCCACCACCCATTAATGCTAAAAGTGGATTGTTTGTGCTTGTATCTGGTAATGCTCCGCCTTCCTCTTCTAATGGTGTAGCATTTTCCAGAACATCTTCAGGAACATGGATCGGATCTACACCATTAAAATTATGAACGGTCATGTCGATCGATTGGGTCGTATTACTACTCTCACCATCTACCTCAATATCCATATCAGTATACATCGTTAACTCTGTCATATAGTGAGTGTCTTTGTCGATTGTCATTTCGTAGTTCATTTCATTGTACGTAATCTGACCCAGTAACTCATCCATCATCATAGCGTCATCATCACCCATGGACATGCTCATCCATTCTGATCGCTTCTTCTAAAGCTTCTCCATCGCCATCGTACGTTAGTATGTAAGCGTCATCTGTCTCTTCCACACTCATGTCTTCTCCAAATGCTTCGGCCTGTTCAACTTGATCCCCTGCCATAGCCATTTGCATGAGTTCATCCAAACCATCAGAGAGCTCCTCTGGAAGCTTGATCCATTCTCCCTCTTCTGACTCCTGATAGAAACCATCTTCTGTCCAATAGGATTCTAATGTTGTCTCTTCCTCACCAGGAATAGCTGTAGTTACAACCTGATGCATCGCAAACGGATCTAACGTCACATCCTCTTTTGACGTTGTTTTGATGGTGAGATCTTCACCTTCGACACCCGGCATGGTCATCTCCATAACCGTTTCACTTGAGTAGCTATCTAGCTCAAGCATCGCCTGATTAGACTTTTCAAGAATATCTACTGCACTTACATCCTCATCTGCAAAAGCCTGTGACGGTAAAGCAACTGTTACAAGAGTGATTAGACAAAGTGGTGTAATCGTCTTTCTCAACATATAAAAACCCCTTCTCATTTTATTGAGAGATAAGTATGTTAGATTATTTAGTATGTAATAAGCAGTTTCAAATTTATTGAATATGTTACTTGTCCCTCCTAAATTGTCTACCCAAGGAATTATTCTATTAAACCGCTTTCTTTTATATTTTTACCTATTTCTTCATGTGGTAAAATTAATTTGATAACAAAGGGGTGACTAATATGTATAGGATTCAACCTGTAGCAAACGGTCAAGACATGGCCTCGTTTATTTTTGAATGTAATCAACAGCTTAACAAACATATTGGATATGCTGGTACTGACTTTGAAGAGATCAAACAGACGATCTTAGAGGATTTTTCTGACCTGCCTATTAATCAATCTGCAGTCTGTGCTTATGAAAATCAAAAAATGATTGCACTACTCGCCTTTGATGTAGATAAAGAAGAACGTTCCGTGGAAGTTTGGGGTCCATTTCTTACAGACACGGCGATGGATGATGTACCAATTAAACTTTGGACTGCTCTAAAAGAGCTTATCTCGTTTAATATAAGAACCTATTCGTTTTTCGCAAATGTACATAATCATCAGGCGGTTCATTTTGCTAAAAAGCTTGGAGCAAAAGAAACGGGTAATCATCATGTTCTGAGAATAGATCGATCAACCTATCAACCGATACCTCTTCATAATGCCATTAAGCCTTGTGGGCAAGAGGATGTTGAAGCCTTTTCTCTGTTACATACCACTCACTTTCCTAATACATATATGTCTTCTGAGCAAATTCTTAACTCTATCGATCGGCATCACAAACTATTTGTTTTTAAAGAGGAGACTGTAAAAGGATATATATATGTCGAGGCTGATCCTGCCCAAGGTGAGAGCGATATTCATTTTTTTGCTGTCGATCAGTCAGCTAGAGGCGTTGGTATTGGGTTTCATTTGCTTCACTCAGCGATTACCTTTCTGTTTTCATTTTCCTCTATCAAGTCAATTTCACTTTGTGTTTCCGCTTCATCAATGCCTGCTATTCGGCTGTATAAAAGAGCACAATTCAAAGAAATATACGAGTTAACCTCTCAAGTTCTATACAGTAAGGAGAATAACGAATGAGTTCACCCATTCGAATCAGTACGCAAACAGCTAGACGCTTCCTGATTACTGCACTTGGTTTAGATTCTATGAACGAAAAAAATTCGACGGAACAGACGTGGAGACAGCTTGGAGCGATTCAACTTGATCCTGTAGCTACTGTTGAACGGAATCACCACCTTGTTTTGATGGGTAGAGTACCAGATTATCAAAAAGGCAGCTTCAGTCAACTGCTCGAGGCTGGTCTCGCATTTGAATATTGGGCAAATGAAGCGTGTATTTTGCCAATTGAAGACTACCCTCTTTTTGAATATCAGAGAAAACATCGCCAAGAATCCTTTAAGTCTGAGTTATCACGTTATGCTGCCACTGTCACTCATGTGAAGCACGTACTACATGAACAAGGTCCACTCAGCTCAAGAGACTTTGCCTCTACAAGCAAGGTCTATGGGGGCTGGATTTGGATAAGGCAACCACAAAGGAATCCTCTCATGTTCTCTCCCTTTTACATAGAACTGGTGACATTCAAGTTGTGAAACGAGAAGGTGCAACTAGATACTTTGATTTAACTGAGAAAGTAATCCCGCAAGAGTTGCTACTTCGCGCTTCTGATATTAGCCCAACTGAAGCAAGTCATCTATTGTTACAAAAATATTATCGGAGCTATCGCCTGTTTAGTGCGAATGATGCTCGATATGGATGGCAAAAGTTTAAAGCAGCAGACAGACGTAGTATTCATCAAAACATGATTAATAATGGCCATATTGTGCCAGTTGAGATCGAAGGCGTAGACAGAACATACGCGGTACTAGCCGAGGATGTTGAATTATTAAAGAATGACTTGAGTAGCTCACCGACTAATTATGTTCAATTTCTTCCTCCACTCGATAACTTATTGTGGAGCAGAGATCGCTTAGTTGATATCTTCTCCTTTTATTATCGATGGGAAATCTACATTCCAAAAGAAAAAAGACAATTTGGAGCATATGGTATGCCAATACTCGATCAAGATCAATTAATTGGCAAAATGGACCCCTTGTTTGATCGACAAAATGGTACTCTCATCGTGCAGAATCTAACGGTAGATCCAGGGTTTAAGCAGACAAAAAGTCGATTAAAACGAATTGAAAAAGGACTCATTTTATTAGCAAAACAAATTGGTGCGGATAAGGTTCAATGGGACGATAAGTAAAAAAGCTCGGCATCCTAGATGGATGCTGAGCTTTTTCATGCTATGAAGAGACTGGTTCAAACTGCTGTTCAACCATTTCGCGATAAACAGCATGAGTTTGGATTAATTCTTCATGTGTTCCAATACCAGTTGCCTGGCCTTGTTCTAATACGATTAGTCGATCGGCATGACGAACCGTCGATAATCTATGCGCAATAACCAATGTTGTTCTTCCATTCATTAATCCCTGCAACGCTTCCTGCACTAAGCTTTCAGATGTGCTATCAAGATGGGCAGTCGCCTCATCCAAAAGCAAAAGTTCTGGATCTCGAATAATCGCTCTCGCAATCGCTAATCGTTGACGTTGACCACCAGACACCTTCACACCCCGCTCACCAACCTGCGTATCATATCGATCAGGTAAGCCATTTATAAATTCGCGTAGGTTAGCTTGATCTACTGCCAGATCTATCTGTGAATCAGTTACTCCCTCAAGACCATACGTTAAATTATCTCGGATGGTACCAACCATCATTGGACTTTCCTGCGAAACATAGGCAATCTTATTGCGCCATTCTCTTAATTGAAAGTCAGTTAGCTTATTTCCCTCAAATAAAATGCTTCCACCGGTTGGCTGGTAGAAACGTTCGATAAGCGAAAAGATCGTCGTTTTTCCTGCCCCACTTGGACCAACAAATGCCGTTACCTTTCCTTTATCTACTGTGAAGGACAGATCATTTAAAATTTGTTTGTCCTCGGAATAACCAAATGTAATGCGATTAAAAACAAGCCCTTCCTGTCTCTCGTTGTTTGCAAGTGTTGAATGCTCAAGGTCTTCTTCAACCTTTTCATCCATAATCTCGCGAATACGTTCTGTTGCTCCCATTGCCTTTTGTGATTGGGTGAAAAATGTGGCCATTTGGCTAAATGGCACGATAATTTGGAACATATATAAGATAATCGCTACTAGCGACCCTGCGCTTAGTGTGCCCTCTGACACACGAAATCCACCGTACCCAATTAAGAAAACAAGCATGACTAAGTTCACCGTCATCATTAATGGCGTGACAAACGCATTGATTTTTGCTTCTCTCAAACCAAATCGAAATAACTTTGTAATTCTAGTCATTCCTTGCTCTTCTTCTTTAGGTTCAGCAAGAGAAGACTTTACTAGTCGGATATCTGATAAGACACGGCCTAGATCGCCTTGAAATTGCGCCGTCTCATCTTGAGTGGCTTTGGATACCTTATACATTTTTCGACCAAGCGGCATTAAAATGGCAAAGGCCACTGGAATAATAACAAGCATCATTAATGTAATTTTCCAATCAATAATAACCAAAAGAATAACTGAACCAATGATTGAAATGAGTCCTGAGAAAAAAGGAATAATCTGCATCACCACAAATTCTTTGATGACATTTGTGTCATTGGTGATCCGGCTCATTGTTTCTCCAGAGTTCCGTTTATCAAAAAATGGGATCGGCAGCTTCACTACATGCTTCCAAAGATCCTCTCTCAACTTAGCAATCATATGCTGACCAACACGTGTCATCATGTAGATCGAGAAACCAGACATAACGGCTTGAGCCAAAAATACACCAACCAGGCCAACAACTAAGCCCGTTGATATCGTAGTAACAGATAAAACATCAACTAACTGCATCGTCAAAAGTGGAACCAGTAGGGAAAGAATCGTTTCTCCAAGTCCTAGTACAAGTGCTCCACTCATTAACCATAAGGATGGTCTATATTTCATTAATAACTGCCAGAATTCTCTCCACTTAGGTGGTTGATTTGGTATCTGTTTTGCTTCCTTCATTCTTTTGCATCTCCTTTTGCATCTCGTTTAAATACGTCTCTAATTCTGTACTGACCTCATCCATAAGAAAAGGTGGAACATCTTTTATTCTATCTGCATGTCTTTCAAGCTCTTCTATCATCACTGGCGTAAATAATGATTCGATCGATTTAGAAAGAGCCATTACCTTAATTTGTGCTTCTGCACTTGATGAGGCGTCACTCTTCATAATGTTCGTAAGTTCTGATAGCAGCATCCAATATTTTTTTTGAGTCACCAAGGAAAATAACACATCAACAACTTCTTTAGATAAAAAGGAGGATAACCATTGTTTTTTCTCTTCTCCTTGCTGAAATGTATGAATAAACGAAAGGATCAACTGAGGGTCTGATTCACCCTCATCACTTAGCACGGATTCAACCGTTTCTAATGAATCAATAACCTTCTGTAAATTCTTTTGCTTTTCAACAAGCATACGTTTTTGAAATGAAATTGTTTCAATTAAATTAAGTTCAGGATTATGAAGGAATTCTGCAATTTGATCTAATGAATAATCTAGATATTTAAACGTAATGATCTTTTGATATAGAAAAAGGTCCTGCTTACTATAAAGTCGGTGTCCCTTTTCATTAAACGAAGATGGTACCAGGCAGTTTTTTCTTATGGTAAAATCTCAAGGTTCTCACGGTGGTCCCCGTCAATTTCGCAAATTCTCCAATGGTATATACATGCTCCATGTTGCTTGCTCCTTTCCCCTAAATAGAGTATATCCCCTGACGTTACGTCATGCACAAGAGGGGATTTTAATTTTTTCTCATTCTAATTTTACGGAATTTTACATTCTATATATATTGAATATAATTTTGGCTTTAGGTATACTGAAACAAACAATGGAAGATAAAGGAGACAAATAGATGAAGATATTAGATTATTCGAATCCAAATCGAGAGAGCTATCAGGTGTCATTTCAGCATTCCTTGCTGTGGGAATGTGCTCTAGGCATAGCTGCTATTACACACGAGAAACTTAAAGATACGCTGTCGGAAGAGGAGTTTTTTGCCCCGGTTCGAGATGGAGTTATTTCCTCCGACCTCAAAACGGAACTAGAAACCGTTCACACTCACAACACTTGGAAAGCATTGCTTCAGCTTCTTCATCATTTTGAGGATCATTCTTTAGACGGTTTTCAAACGTTCATTCACTCATTAGATCCAGTGGAAATGAGACATCACTGCCTGCCATATTTAAATCAAATACTAGAACCCATTTTGGCTCAAGCTGCAAAAGGAGACTCCGACGCCATCAATGAATATGCAGATGCCGGTCAACATATTGTCTTTTTGCCTGACTACATCCGCTTTATTTGTACAACTGACATTCCTTCTTTTAAAACCCATTTAATCGCTGTTATGACAGGCTGGTTTGAACAAGTTATGTCAGAAAAACAAGAAGAACTCGACCACATGTTAATTCGAGACATCTCGATGAAACAAGACAAGCAAAAAACATATAGCCATGCAGAATCCTTCGTGGAGTTTGTCACAGACGGCATTGATTATCAACCTGAACCATCTGTAACAGATGTCATTCTCATCCCTCATTATTCATATCGACCATGGACCATTGTTGCGGACTTAAAAGGAACAAAAGTTTTCTATTATCCCATTGCCAATGCTAGTATCCATCCAGGTGATCCTCTTATTCCAGATCGAATGCTTGCTCTTTCCTACAAAGCACTTGGAGATGAAGCAAGACTAAAAATGGTCAAACTTCTTTTTACCGGACCAAAAAGCTTACAGGAACTAGCTGCCACACTAGATATGCCAAAATCAACTCTGCATCACCATCTCACACAGCTACGATCAGCCAAACTCGTCTCGACAAATAAGTCAATCTATAGCTTAAATGAGTCAAAGCTTCAGCAATTAGGACAAGGACTTACTGACTATCTAGCAAATTAAAAAGGGAGGTTAAGGAATGACCGAGGTTGCTTATACATTACGTAAAAACCATGCATTTTACTGGCTTATGGGAGGAAACTTGGTCTCTTTTGCAGGGGCTCAAGTTTATTTAATTGCCCTTCCTCTCGTCGTTTTAGCACTAACGGGTTCTACCATCGCAATGGGTACAGTTGCAGCACTAGGTCACGCAACTGTTTGGCTACAACCACTGCTTGGGCCAGTTGTCGATCGATATTCAAGAAAAACATTGCTGCTTCTCTGTGATTTTGTACGAGCCTTTGTCTTACTAGTTTTGAGTGGGCTATATTTAGTCGACGAACTTCATATAATTTATCTCTTTATCGCCGCTCTCATCATTGGCACTTGTACTCAACTTTATAACACCGCACAATTTGCTGTCATTCCTTCGATCGTAAAAAAAGATGATCTCCAACTTGCCAACACAATAGAATCAAGCATGTTTCACACCCTATTTTGGTCGGGCCAACACTTGGCGGACTTTTAATTGCTTTCATTCACCCAGGTGTTGGACTCATAGCAAATAGTATTGGATTTTTTGTTGCTTTTATAGCTGTCCTGTTTATCCAAGTTCCCGTACATAAAGAGTCAATCAAAAAACGGAACGGCGGATTTTTTCGTGATGTCGCTGAAGGTTTTCATTTTATTTATCAGAAGAAAATTCTCCTTTTAACCAATTTAAGTAGTGCCCTCATTAGTTTTGGCATTACCATTTCTCTCACTCTATTAATCTTCCACCTTCAAGCAACAATCGGACTAACCGCGATAGAGATTGGCTGGCTCCTATCTATTGGTGGGGCCGCAGCGATTGCTTGGTTCGTTTTTATCTGTATTTATTAGAAAAGTTGCGAGTCAGCGGAGTATTCTTTTTTGGGGTTATCTAGGTGGCGGCCTTTCACTGATCTGGCTTGGACTTGCCCAATCCTATACAGCGTTGCTCATTGCTAATGCAATTGGGACCTTTTGTGCAGCCAGCTTTAACCCCGTCATCAAAACATTGAGACAAAAAATAACCCCGGAGCATATGCTTGGCAGAGTACAAGCCAGCAGTCGATTTATCACCATGGCTTTAATTCCACTAGCCGCTTTGGTTGCGGGTCTACTAGGCGATATGATTGGCACACACCTCACAATAGCAATTGGCGGGATCTTGGCAAGTGGCTCCATTCTCATTTTCCTTCATGCGGAAATGATGGAGTTAGGGTGACGAGGGCGAGAGTGAGGACGGGGATGCGGGTTAGCATGACCGCTTGGGTGCTCTCCAAGATATAGCTCGAGGCAGCAAGACCTTTTGGGCCCTCTCCAAGATGTAGCGCGGGACAGCAAGACCTTTTGGGCCCTCTCCAAGATCGAGTGCGTGACACCAAGAACAAAGAACGATCGGCTCCTCTCCAAGATGTAGCGCGTGATTCCAAGAACGATCGGCTCTTCTCCAAGATCGAGCGCGGGACAGCAAGACCGATCAGCTTCTCTCCAAGATGCAGCGCGGGACACCAAGACCGATCAGCTTCTCTCCAAGATGCAGCTCATGATACCAAGACCGATCGGCTCCTCTCCAAGATCAAGTGCGGGTTACCAAGACCTTTTGAGTCCTCTCCAAGACCTAGCGCGGGATACCAAGACGGATCGCCTACTCTCCAAGATTAAGTGCGGGTTACCAAGACCTTTTGAGTCCTCTCCAAGATCCAGCGCATGATACCAAGACCGTTCACCTCTTCTCCAAGATCCGGCGCTTGATACCAAGACCGTTCACCTCCTATCCAAGATCCGGTGCGGGATACCAAGACCGTTCACCTCCTATCCAAGATCCGGTGCGGGATAACAAGACCGATCAGCTCCTCTCCAATACCTTCTCTTCTTTCAGCAAGAGGACTGCCTTATCAGCAAGAACACCACACCTTTTCCCTGCTATGTATTTCTGAATTGAAACAAAAAAGCCGATCCCAGTGGGATCGGCTTTTTTGATGACTTAAATTTATCGACCTAGGATTTCTTTGAAATTACGGATGCTAATTTCCACACTTTCTAGTGCAGGTCTTTGGCATACGTCTTGCTCCACGATGAAGCGTTTGGCTCCGGCTTCCTCTACTGCTGCTGCGATAGCTTTAATGTCCAGTACACCTTCTCCAACTTCAGCAAAGGTCTTTTCGGGACTTGTCACTAAATCTTTAATGTGAGCTAGTGGTAGTCTCCCTTTATATTTGGCTGCATAGTCGACTGCAGAAATTCCTGCAAATTCAGCCCAATAGGTATCTAATTCAACTTGAACAAATTCTGGATTTGTATTTGAGAAAATCAGATCAAGAGCATATTCTCCGTCATATTTCTCAAATTCAAAATCATGATTGTGATAGCAAAGCTGCATTCCAGCTTCTTTAACCTTCTCACCATAAAGATTTAAACTCTCGGCAAGCTTTAGGTAGTCTTCTTTTGCTGTTCTACGCTCTGGTACAAGATATGGGATGACAATCGTCTCGACACCAAGTTCTTTGTGATACGCAATAATCTCTTCTGCATTGTCTTCTAGTAGTTCAAGACCTACGTGACTAGAGAAAGGTTTTAGGTCAAGATCGTTTAGAAATGATTTTAGCTCTGAAGCTTCGTAGCCACCAAATCCAGCAAATTCAACTCCATCATAACCAAGTTCTTTTACTTTCTTAAGTGTTCCTAGGAAATCTTCCTTTGTTTCATTTCGCAATGTAAATAACTGCAGGGCGATTGGTAGCTTTGCCATATATGTTCATCCTCTCAAGACTAGTTTACTTTTACAAAAGCGCGAGTCTCTGCTGATTCTAGAGCTGCAAGCACTACATTTAATGACTTCATTCCTTCTTCACCACTAATGACAGGTTCTGTACCTTCTATAATTCCATCTAAAAAGGCATCAATCACACCGCTAGAGGATTGGCCCCCTGCATCATTTGTAGCAATGGCTCCAACTTGATAGCGTTCAACTGTACCGTTATTTAAACGCACAACCACTTGCTCATTGGCGTTATCCTTAATTTCAAGCACACCATTTTCACAATAGACGCTCGTTGTGTTGTCCTCACCTTTGTAGTAAGTCCAGCTTGCTGCCATTGTGCCAATTGCTCCACCTTGCATACGCAGTAGGCATGTCGCGTTATCGTCCACATCGCCTTGCTTATCAAGTGTTTCGACAAATGCAGCAACCTCAGAGACCTCTTCATCAAAGAGCCAGCGAATGAGGTCTATTTTGTGTACGCCTAGATCTCCCATTGCTCCAACAAATGCTTTTGATTTATCAAAGAACCAGCTCTCATCACCTTGTACACTCCATGCATCTGGACCACCGTGACCAAAGGTTGTTTTAAATGTAAGGACTTTACCTAAACGACCTGATTGTAGTACTTCCTTTGCTTTCACATGAGGAGGCATCAGTCTTTGGTTGTGACCAATCATTAATTGAACGTTATTTTCTTTGGCAGCTTTAATCATAGCCTTGGCATCATCTAGTGATGTGGCCATTGGTTTTTCACAAAGTACATGTGCACCCGCGTTCGCTGCGGCAATTGATACTTTTGCGTGATCAACGTTTTGTGTGCAGACACTAACAACATCTACCTCTTCATTTGCTAATAGCTCTTCATAGCTTGTATAAGCTTTTCCACCAAATTGTTCTACGTTCGCTTCAGCAAGCTCGATTGTGAAGTCACAAAACGCAACAAATTCAACATCTTCTCTACTTGCATATTCTGGAATATGACGGTATTTGGCGATACTACCGTTACCAATGACAGCTACTTTTAATTTATTCATCACATTTTCCCCTCTCTATAACCGCAATTTCTTTTATAGCCACCACATGTCTGGAACTGGATCTTTGATTAACACTTGCTGTAGATTTGATACGGCACGACTGAACCCTTCATCAATGGACATTAAGCCATCTTCATGTTCAATACTAATCGCCCCATCATACCCAACTGTTCGTAGTGCACTAATAATGTCTGACCAAACCTTTAGGTCATGGCCATATCCTACAGAGCGGAAGATCCATGCGCGATCCTGCATGTTGGCATATGACTGCATATCTAACAAACCATGCATGTTCACATTTTCTTGATCAATGTATGTGTCCTTCGCATGGAAAAAGTGGATTGCATTGCGCTTTCCAAGGATTTTAATCGCAGCTACGGGATCGATCCCTTGCCACCATAGATGACTCGGATCGACGTTTGCGCCAATGACATCACCTACAGCTTCACGAAGCTTTAAAAGGGTTGCTTGGGGTATGTACGAGGAACCCACCATGCAACTCAAGTGCGATTTTCACATTATGATCACTCGCAAATTGCCCTGCTTCTTTCCAATAAGGAATCAGTTTTTCTTCCCACTGCCATTTTAAAATTTCAGCATGCTCATTTGGCCATGGCGCTACCGGCCAGCTTGGTGCTTTAGCTCCTTCATAAGCGCCAGGAGTTCCTGAGAAAGTTGTGACGACCTCAACACCTAGTTTTTCAGCTAATCGAACAGTATCAAGAAAGTCTTGATGGCAACGTTCTGCAAATTCACGATCTGGTGTGATCGGATTACCGTGGCAGCTTAAGCTACTGATCGTTAAACCTCTGCTCTCAACAGCGTGCTGAAAAGCCTTCAACTTCGACTCATCAGCTAATAATTCCGAAGGGTTACAATGAGCATTTCCAGGGTAACCACCCGTTCCAATCTCAACTGTTTCTAACCCCAGGCTCTTGATATGATCTAGCATTTCTTCTAACGGTTTATCCGCAAACAATACGGCAAAAACTCCAAGTTTCATATAAACTCCTCCTAAAATAGTAATTTCTTATTCTACAGGTGCTGGTCGACTGCACTGACTCTGCATCGCATAATGCTGATTCGTTGCAGAAGCCGTGTAAAAGCCATGCATAGCTTCGAGCACATGATATCCCATCTCTCCAGACGCTCGAGTTGGGCTACCTGTAACGACTGCTCTAGCCATATCTTTTAATCCAAGACCTCGTTCATTTTCGGTGTGATCATGAGTTAAAGCTAGTTCGGTCCAGTCTAACTCCCCTGCTTTTTTGATATATACAGGTCCACCAAAGGTATTAGGATCTGGTACACGCAAAGTGCCTTCAGTACCGTAGATTTCGATCCACGGCAGAGTTGCTCCCCAAACATCAAAGCTCATAATCAGAGTACCAACTGCTCCATTTTCAAAGTCAATAACTCCGGTTACGTGGGTAGGCGTATTGACTGGGATCAATTCCCCATTACGTTCAGGGCTAGTTGCCACTCTCTCCTGCAACGCTGATTGTGCAGATCCAGTAACCCGGCGGAATGGACCAATGAGATGGATTAAAGCTGTAAGATAATAGGGTCCCATATCAAAAAGTGGGCCGGCTCCTTCCTGATAATAAAAGTAAGGATTCGGATGCCAAGCTTTCAGGACCATGTGACATCATAAAAGCTGTTGCTGCTACAGGTTTGCCAATTGAGCCATCATCAATCAATTTACGGCATGTTTGCAAACCTCCACCAAGAAACGTATCAGGAGCTACACCAACTTGCAGTCCTTTCTCCTTAGCAACCTCGAGAATTTGCTCTGCATCCTGCAACGAGATTGACAGTGGTTTTTCAAGAAAAACATGCTTGCCATTTTGTAAGGCTTTAAGCGAAACCTCTGCATGAGCCGCAGGTATCGTTAGGTTTAAAACCATATCAATATCAGGGTCCGCATATAGCTCATCTGGTGTAAGCACTTTCGTAATGTTATAGGCTTTTGCCTTTTCTCTAGCTGCCACTTCATTTAAATCACTGCAAGCTACAATCTCAACAAATTCGTCCGATGCACAATTTTGCAAATAAATATCACTAATCGTGCCGCAGCCAACAATTCCTACTCTGGCTTTTTGCATTCAACTCACTCTCCTCTACAAAATAAACCGCTTACAGAATTCGATTTACCAATACGTGTATACGCTATCATTCTACCTTTTTTTATGAGAATGTATAATACTTTTACCTCTTTAATTTAATTAACTTTTTATCGCACCTTCTGTTATCCCTGCAATAACCTGCTTGCTAAATAGTAGAAAAATAACAAGTAGCGGAAGTGTAGCTAGGAAAGTACCGTTTAATACCATACTATAATCTTGTGAATACGTACCATTCAATGTTTTTAATGCGACCTGTATGGTGTGAACACTTCGATCCTTTAGAACAACTAATGGCCATAAGAAGTCATTCCATACATTCATATACGTAATTAATCCTAGGGTAGCAAGTGCCGGGCGGAGAATAGGTAAGATCACTGTCCAATACAATCGGAAATTTGAACAGCCATCCATACGTCCAGCATCAATTAGTTCATCAGGAACAGCTGACGAGATATATTGCCTCATCCAAAACACACCAAAAGCATTGACCATAGCTGGCACAATCAAAGCCGTTAACGTATTGATCCAACCTAGCTGACTAACGATCATATAGGAAGGAATTAATCCTAGCTGTGCCGGTACCATCATTGTTGCAAGAACAAAGATGAATAATCCATTGCGTCCTTTAAACTTCAACTTGGCAAATGCAAAACCAGCTAAAGAGCAAAAGAAGAGCACAGAGAGCGTAATCAAGGTTGCTACGATAAAGGTATTAAACAAAGCCTGAAGAAAATTAATATTTGTAAAAACCTTACCCGCATTGACAAAGAATTCGGTACCAGGCAACACTGCCGGTGGAAACTGGCTAACTGCAGATGTATGATTCGAACCAATAACAAACATCCAGTATAAAGGAAACAATGCACATAAACTGAAGAAAACTAAGGTTGTGTATAAGCCTATTTTTCCAACGCTGTAAGGTTTACTTCCGACTTCCCTCATAATAATCACATCCTTAATCAGCAGATTTGATTTTTCGCGTCACAAACAGATTTAATAAAGAGAACAACACTATAATCAGGAATAATAACCATGCGATAGCTGATGCATATCCAAATGAATTTCTGATAAATGCTTCCTCATATAAATACAAAGTAAGTGTTAAGCCCTGATTCATAGCTCCCCCACCCATTCCTGAGAATGTCTGTGGTTCTGCAAAAATCTGCATGCCTCCAATTGTTGAAAGAATCACGGTGAATATGATCATTGGGCGAATCATCGGTATGGTGATAAACAAGAATTGTTGCCTTTTACTTGCTCCATCAATCGTTGCTGCTTCATATAAATCCTTTGGAATACTTTGTAAGGCTGCAAGATAAATAATCGAATTGTATCCAACCCACCGCCAAAGGACCATGCTTGAAATGGCAATATGCGTTCCTAATATAGATGCTTTCCAATTGATTGGATCTACACCAACAAGTGAAAGCAAATAGTTAATAATGCCATAATGCTGACCATAGATAGAATCGAACACAATCGCAACCGCAACAACAGATGTGATATTTGGCAAAAACACAGCTAGTCTAAAAAAATGGCGCCCTTTTAACAAGGCTTGATTTAGAACAAAGGCTAATACAAGTGCTAGAGCAAGCTGCGGAATGGTGGACATTAACCAGATACTCATTGTGTTTCCTAGAGCCTTCCAAAACAGCGGATCTGTCAGTAGCCACTGATAATTCGTAAATCCAACAAACTCTTTTGTCCCAAGTATGTTCCATTTATGAAAAGAGATATAAGCGGTAAACAGGATTGGAAACACACCGAACACACCGAATAATAGAAAAAAAGGAGAGATATATAGATAAGCTGAAATATGATCCCTTTTACTTTGGGTCATAAGCTTCTTTGGTTTGGTTGCATTACTTACCTTCATCACCATTCCTCCTTACATCTGTAAAGGGGCCACCGTCCAAGATGGCACCCTTTCTGACATAGATTATCGACCGATTTCTCGCTCCAAACTATTCATCGCAGCATCCCAGCTAGACTCTGGTGTATCCTGACCATCCTGTACTCTTATGATCGCGTCACTTAAAATTTTCTCAATTTGAATCGATTCTGGTCCTTCTAAAATAGGTGTAACCCGCTCAGCCGCTTCTGAGTAAATTTGTCCAACTGGTGCATCATTAAAGTATTCACTTGTGTAATTCACAGCTCCTCCGATCCATATACAGATGGGGTAGACGGGAAATTTCCAAGCTCTCTAAAAACCGTCAATTGCTGCTCAGGGGCTAGCACCCACTCAATCAAGTCATACGCTTCTTGCGGATGCTTCGATTCTTTTGGAACCGTCAAAAACGATCCGCCCATATTTCCTGACCCCTCTGGAATTTGCGTAATATCCCAAAGCCCCGCAGCATCAGGAGCACTCTCTTGAATTTGTGTCATCCGCCAAGCTGGAGCTACTACCGTCGCAAAGTCACCGTTTAACAAACCTGCTGACCACTCCGTACTTCCATCTTCCATGTTTGTCGTTAAGCCTTTTTCAATGACCTCCATCGCGTAATCGTACGCTCTATGAATAGCAGGGTTATCCTCAACAATGATATTCCCCTCAGCATCAAAGTACTTTGCATCGCCTTGACCCTCTATCACGGCATACATATTGCCCGGATTAGGAAGAAACGCCTTACCTGTCTTTTCCTTCACCAGCTCACCAGCTGAGATAAATTCATCCCAAGTCTTTAACAGCTCTGCAACTTCATCACGATCTGTTGGAAGACCAGCTTCCTCAAAAAGATCTAACCGATAAGCCAATGCCTGAGGGCCGATATCAGTTGGAAGCCCTAAAAGATACTGTTCATCAATTGAAAGTGCCTGCTTCCATTTCCAATCAAGATAATCGCCTTCTACATCTGCTCCCCCATAATCTAATAAATTATGGAAGTGATCAGGATTCGCCTTCATTTTATCAATCCCTTTTACCTCAATCGCCGAGATATCAGGTGCACCACTTCCAGCAGCAAGAGCTGTAGTTAGGTTGTTATGAACATCATTAAAATCAGCCGTTTGGATATTTACTTTTAAATCGTGCTCCTCCGCATACTGATTAATCAAGCCCTCGATCCCCATGTTGTTCCATAGCCAGATCGTCAATTCCACTTGACCATCATCCGCTTTCTCTTCCCCACCACCACATGCAGACAACGCAGCTGCACTTGCTAATATGACCGAGCCGAAGATCCATTTACGCCAAACTTTTCTCATTTTCTTTATCCCCCTTTTAAAAGAAAGCGCTTACATATTGTCATTGTACGCTGGGATTTTCAGAATATGATTAAACTTATTTGAAGTTTGGTGGCTGGCTGCGGGGGAAAATAAGTTTTTCATGGATTTTTTTATTTTTTGCCCATTGGAGCTTTATTTATGAGTATTTTTAAATTGTTTGAGCATGCGGGCGAGGATTTTGAGCATTTTTCAGATTTCCCGCGCACCTTACTCCATTCCCCGCGCATTTTCAGCTTTTTCGCGCACCGCACCCCAATTCCCGCGCATTTTCAGCTTTTCCGCGCACCTCATCCCCGCACCACAAACAAAAAAGCCTGGGCAGGCTTTTCCATTACTTTTTAACGCATCTAAGTATAAATCGATGCCTGGCTTACATCTATAAAGCCGTGTCGACTGATCTGCTGATAAATATCATATAGTTTTTCCGTGTGATCGTTTTGGTTCCAGTTTTCGAGCTGCCATGGAATGGCTTTTAAATAATAGAGGAGTGCTCCTAAATCGTAGAATCGCTGAATCGGGTACTCTTCTTTTGCATATGTAACGTCAAATCCAAGCGTCTTCTAGTTGCTTCTGTGCAATTGCTAGATTCCATCCATCATATGTTAATGGTGTGTCAAACCACTCATTGATCTCAAAGCAGTCGTCTCCACCAACTTGCTGAGTAATAAATGTTCCTCCTTGCTTTAGAATTCTGTAAACTTCATTTGCGTCAAAGGATTCATGCTTGTTCACAATCAATTCAAATTCTTGCTCCTCAAATGGAAGATCATCGTCATTTTCTATTTCATAAACTGAGACTCCTAACGGTTCGAGTCGTTTTTTGGCAATTGCAACATTAGGCTTGTATCCTTCTGTTGCTTTAACAATTGGTGGGAATGGCTGAAAATAGCTTAATAGTTCCCCTCCGCCTGTTCCCATATCTAACATACTTTTTACTGCAGCCATCTCTTTTCGAACAAAGCTACCGTATGACCACGTAAGAATGGATGAACTAGCTCTACCTGTTTCCGATATGTACGAAAAATCCCAACCTTGAAATGTTTCTTCTGATGCTTTTAAATCGTTTAGAAAGTTCTGTTCCATGGGCGATGCCTCCTAATTGTATATTTTTATTTTCAGACGTATGATCTTATACAGAGGTGATTCTATGGAATGTAGAAGTTTAACAAATGTAGATATAAACGATCTTACAAATTGCTTTAATTTTGCTTTTTCTGATTACATCATTCCGATGCACTTAGAGACATCACAGCTTAAGGATCGGTTTTATGCTGCTGGCATTGATTATTCCCTTTCCTTTGGAGCTTTTGATTCACAAAATCGTTTAGTTGCGTTTATCATGCATTGCACGGATCATTCATACAAGCCCTCAACGGTGTTTAATGTAGGTACAGGTGTTATTCCAGACTACCGGGGGCAACGACTTATCGCACAGCTCTACAACTACGCCAAGCCCAATCCTCTTAGCGAGTGGCATTAAAACGAGAATGCTTGAGGTGATTCAATCGAATGATAAGGCTATTAGAGCGTATCAATCAGTAGGGTTTGAGATTGCTAGAGAGTTCCATAGTTTTAAAGGACGTGTTCAACCACCCGAAAAACATGTTCAAAAAGGCCTCATTGCTTATGCGTCACCTGAAGAGTTTTCTCAATTGGATCATCCTTCGTTTTGGAGTTTTCAACCTTCCTGGGAAAATTCAATAGAATCGATTCATCGAAATATCCAAGCTTATACGATCTATTTCATTCAAGATAACGATAAAACGTGCGGATATGCTGTTGTTCATTCTGCAACTGGACTGATCAAGCAGTTTGGAGTTTTACACGAAAAACGTCGACAAGGATATGGAACAACACTATTTAAAGCGATTTCAAAGCAACATTCTGAAATCAAGATCATAAACATCGACAAAATAGATACAGTTACTTTAGAATTTCTGAACAAAATCGGTCTAGTAGACTATATTCAACAATTTGAGATGCACGCAGCTAATGTCTAATTCAGTTGTTCTAGGAAGTGTTCTATCTCTTTTGTTCTTGTAAGGATATGCACTCGATTTTGTTTCCTTTTGAGTTCAAATTCAGCAAGTCTATTTTTCATTGTTCTTTTTCGTGGATAATAGGTTTTTAGAATGTACCAAAGGAATCCAGGGTCTAGCTGCTCCCTACACCCTTTTGTTAAGTCTGGTCTTGATTTCCCATGGTACATAAACCTTCTTTTTACGACACGATAGAGACATATTAATAATGGCTGATCAATATAGATAATTGTATCAGCCCTATTTACTCGCCCCTCAAATGTTGAGCTATAATTCCCTTCAATAATCCAGCTGTGTGTCTGAACAATCTCTTGTTGCTTCTCAATAAAGATGGCCTTATCCTCTTCAATCCAGTCCGGCTTCCAATACATCGTATCCAAATGATGAACCGGTATGTGAAGCTTTTCAGATAATTGCCTAGCAAATGTTGACTTACCTGCTCCGGCTGATGCACCTACAACCATAATTCTTTGCATCGCTATCATTCCTTTGCCTTTGTTAGTCCACTCTCTTCCATACTCCAATCCCATAGCTTCTCGGCAAGTTCGTCATCAGCTGCACGCTTTGAGATCGGCGCTTGTTTTTCTTTTACAAAATACTCCCCTGTTACTCTATCTAGTTCTGAACTTGTAGCAAGATAAACAGCTGTTTTTGAACCTTGCTCGGGGGTAAGAAAAACCGGCTTAAGCACACGATGAATCGCTTTTCCAAATCCCGTATCCCGGTTCACTCCTAGATTTGTTGCAACTGCACCAGGGTGGGTAGCATTTACAGTCACACTTGTTCCTTTCAACTCTTTTGCCAGCTTTCTAGCAAAAAGAACATTGGCTAACTTGGATTGTCCATAGCCCTTCATCACATTAAATCCCGATGTTAATTGAAGATTATCAAAGTCCAAGCTTGCCCCATTTATGTGCACCTGATGAAACAATGACGATTCGACCATCAGAGGACTCTTTGATTTTTCCAAGCAATAATTGAATAAGTAGAAAATGTCCAAGATGATTAACACCTAACATCGATTCATAGCCATCTGCCGTCTCCTGTCGTTTTGTTGATACAACTCCTGCATTAGCTATAAAAATATCTAACTGTTGCTCGGATTCGAGAAATCGTTTTGCATACGCGCGGATATCCTGCAAAGAAGCCAAGTCACACAGCTGTAATTCAACCGAACCATTTGTCAGTTGCTGCTTAGCTTTTTTTAACGCTTCTTTTCCACGTTGCTCACTTCTACAGAGCATGATGACATGTATGTCTTGGTTCGCCATGGCAACAGAAGTAGCCAGCCCCATTCCAGAATTTGCACCGGTGACAATTGCTACTTTTTTATTCATATCAACCACACCCTTCTCAACACTCGTTCTCTTTCTATATTACCTTAGAAATTCATTCATTGAATACAAAAAACACTCAAAGATCTGGAAATTCTAAATTGACTTACAAATTAGCTGGTGGTAAAGTGGTACGTATAAATTAAGGGTTTCCGTTTTATAGATACAAATTTATACGAATAGGATGGCTTGTTTTTTTATATAGATATTTGAAAGCGCTTTCTATAAAAAGATCTAGGAAGGAGCTCCTTGTATGATGAATAGAAAAAAGGGATTCGTTGTTTATAGCTTACTATTATTTCTTTTAATTGCCTGTAATCAAACTGAACAAACGACAAGTGATGGTCGAATGCAACTTAATTATTGGGTTTTATTTGGTGGTGGTGACTTAAGCTATATGCAGGAAATCGTTACTGAATTTAATGAGTCTCAAGATGAAATCTATGTAAATATCATTCTCCAAGACTTCGACGATTATTACACAAAGCTTGTAACAAGTGTTGCAGCCGATCGAGGTCCAGATATCGCCGTTTCTCATGCAGCGGTATTACCAGAGTTAGTGAATCAAGGCTTAACAACTCCACTAAATGACTACTCAGATGAAGTTGGCTTAAACTTCGATGACTTCTATGAAAACCTTCGGGATGCTATGGAAGTGGAAGGAGACTACCACGCAGTTCCTATCGATTCACATCCATTCATTCTCTATATTAACACGGAGCTTGCTGATGAAGCAGACCTCTTAGATGAAGATGGTAATCCCCAATTTGAACAAACACCAGATGGATTCCGCGATTTCTTCCTTGAGGCTCGAGAGGCTCTTCCTGATAAAACAGCGATCGCTAACCCTACTGGAGGATTAGACACCTATCGTTGGTGGTGGACAACTTATTATCAAATGGGTGGCACTCCTATCTTTTCGGATGACTTAACAAACCCAGAGATTACATTAGATCAAGACATTGCTGTTCAAGCTGCAGACTACATTCTTAGCTTTTATGGGGATATTATTCCTATGCATTTGAGTGACCCTTATGAAACCTTCCAATCAGGTAATGCTTTTAGCTTAATGACTGGAGTATGGGGAACTGGGATCTGGGAAAATGCTGAACTACCATTTACAGCCGTTCCATTTCCTCAGCTATTTGATGTAGAGGCTGCACAAGGCGACTCACATACGCTAATTATGCCGATCAAAAATGAAACAACTGATGAAAGACAACGTGCAAAAATTGAATTCATCAAATTTGTCAGTGATAGTGGTCTTAAATGGGCAGAGGCAGGTCACATTCCATCAATGCCAAAGATCGTGGAATCAGAAGAATATCAGGAGCTACCATATCGCTCTGACTACGCATCAATCTCACCTGACATTGTTTATACCGATCAGACAATCTATCAGAGTGCTGCTGAAACAGATATGATTAGAAGTCTTGACGAGATCATGTCTGGCAGATTAACTCCAGAGCAAGGAATTGAGAAAATGATAAATGATCTGGAAATCACCATCCGCTAATTTACTATTAAGGAGGTGTTTTAATGAATAAGCGATCCTGGAAAAATGAGCTACGTCCACTGCCTTTTATCTTGCCTTTTCTTATTGCTTATTTGGCTTTTACGATCTACCCAATTTTCAAAGGAATGCAAATGAGTTTTTTTAATTGGACATTGATTGAGAAACAGGATTTTGTTGGCCTGGAGCATTATCGAAATGTTCTAGTTGATCCAAACTTTTGGGAAGCATTTAGAAACACATCGCTATTCGTTGTCCTCTCTACTCCAACAATGGTCATATTAGCTTTATTTTTAGCACTGTTAGCGAATTTAAATACTCGATTTCGCACCTTAATTCGTGGAGCATTTTTTATTCCTAGTATTTTGTCTGTATCTGTTATTTCATATGTAGCCATTTTTATGCTACAGCCCTATACGGGAGTGGTGAACAATCTTATACAGGCTTTGGGACTAGATATGGAACCCTTTTGGCTTGCAGAGCCTTCACTTGCATGGGTGAGTATCATTGGGGTCACTTTGTGGTGGACGGTAGGATTTAATATGATTTTGTTTCTGACTTCTCTGCAAAACATCCCAGATGACCTTTATGAAGCAGCGGAAGTGGATGGGGCCACTCGTTTCATGATGTTTTGGAAAATTACGATTCCACAACTTCTACCTATTACAAGAGTCATTCTCTTACTTCAAGTTTTGGCTTCTTTTAAAGTATTTGGTCAAATTCTACTCATCACAAATGGGGGACCAGGAACATCCACTCGTCCAATTATTCTCTATATCTATGAGATGGGGTTTGAGAGATACGATTTAGGTTACGCCGCTGCGATGTCTTATCTGTTATTTGTAGTATTGCTTATTCTCTCACTCATTCAACTACGTATGGGTGGTAAAGGGGGACGAATGATATGAGTCAGCCAGATACCATGCTATCAAAGAAACGAGATCCACTAAGACTACCAAAAGTCGCACTAGCTTTGTTTGTCACATTATTATTTTTGTTTCCGATTATTTGGATGGTCTTTGTATCATTAAAACCTGAGAGTCAGCCAGCATCCTCACCGCTTGAGTGGTTCTTACCACCCTATACCTTTGTGAATTACATCGATATTATCGGCGGAAGTGATATCTTCTTGTGGGTCTGGAACAGCTTTATAATTGGCATCATCACAACAGCGCTAACGTTAGTTCTGACTTCTCTCGCTGCTTTTGCTCTCTCAAAAATGAAATTTCGTTATCGCCGTGCGCTCTTTGTTTTTTTTATTCCTGGTTTAATGGTTCCAGGGGAAGCAATGATTATTCCCCTCTATGAGATTATTGGTGCCTTAAATCTGTTAGATACGTATAGTGGATTAATTCTACCGATGATCGCTGCTCCTTTAGGTGTAATTATATTAAAGAGCTTCTTCGATGGGGTGCCTAATGAGGTGATTGAGAGTGCACAAATTGATGGATGTAGTGACATTCGTCTGTTCTGGAACATAGTCCTACCACTAGCTAAACCAGCTTTAGCAGCCATTGGTATTCTCACATTTATCGGATCTTGGAATAACTTCCTTTGGCCGTATTTAGCAATCATATCAGAGTCCTTATATACACTACCGGTTGGTATACCTATGTATAATTCCAACTACTCAGAAAGCTATATCCTTCCGATGACTGTCAACGCATTAGCCTCACTTCCAGTCATTATTGCGTTTCTATTATTTGAAAAACAAATTGTCAAAGGCATTAGTTTTACTGGTATAAAAGGCTAATGAATATCCTAGATAGGGAGGAATAAGAATGGACGGTATAAGAGGACGAATTCTTCAGTTCTGTGATCAATTGATGACACTAGCTTACCTGAATATTCTTTGGATTGGATTCTCCTTGCTAGGTTTCATCATTTGTGGCTTTTTCCAGCCACAGTAGCGATGTATACCCTTATTCGACGAGACCTTACTGATTCAAAACTAGATTCCTCGTTGGCTTCTGAATTTTGGAAGGAGTACAAACTCTGTTTTCGTTCCGCCAACCTATTTGGGTATACATTTATATGTTTTGGGACAGTTCTCATCCTTGATCTGATCATCTTTTTAAATTTGAATACAGTTGTCGGATACGTGATGGCTAGCATACTAACAACTTTACTGATTGTTTATCTACTTATGACGATCTTTAGTCTTCCGGTATTTGTTCATTTTGTAGGCGGAACATGGAAATTAGTGAAAAAGACAAGTACTCTAGCTATTCCACTGCTCCCTCATGCCTTACTTTTTATTTTAGCTTCGACCTTGCTGCTTGCTCTTTTCATCATTATTCCTGCAGCAGTTGTTTTCTTTTCTGGAAGTATACTAGCATGGCTAAACGTAAAATTGTTTCTCTCAGGCATAAAACGTATCGAACAAAAACAACTAGCAACAGAACCGCAAACCTAACATTAACAAACAAGGAGTGTTCCACATGACCATTTTACGGACAGAATACCCCCGCCCTCAGTTTCAACGTAAAAATTGGATCAATTTAAACGGTGAGTGGGAATTTGATTATGACGATTCTAATCTAGGAAGGACAGAAAAGTGGTACAAAGACCATTCTTTTTCTAAACGGATTCACGTGCCCTTTTCCTATCAAAGTGCTTTGAGTGGTATTGGTGATACGACCTTTCATGACCTTGTATGGTATAAGCGCACCTTTCTACTTCAGACCGAACGCACTTCGAGATACATTCTTCATTTTGGGGCTGTTGATTATGAAGCGTGGGTTTGGATAAATGGAGAGCTTGCTGGATATCATCAGGGTGGTCATAGCTCCTTCCACTTTGATATTACTCATTTAGTTAAGTCCGGTTCAAACAGCTTGGTTGTGCAGGCTAATGATTCCTCAACTGCCCTCGATCAGCCTCGAGGTAAACAATATTGGAAGGAACAGTCTGAAAGTATTTTTTATACACGTACAACAGGGATATGGCAGTCAGTCTGGTTAGAAGAGCTACCAGAAACGTCTCTGTCAAACGTTTACTTCACACCAGATATCGATGAAAAGCAAATCAAAATCGATTATCAAATTGATTCCTTAAAAGAGGACCATCAGCTTGATATTGTTATTTCGTTTAAAGGAACAACCATTATAAAAGATACTGTTGGCCTCCTAAGTCAAAAAGGCTCGCGACAATATTCGCTCACGCACGCAGCTACTGAATTTGAAAACTGGCTCTGGAGTCCAGAGCACCCGAACCTTTTTGATGTCACCCTTACATTGCGTCATCACAATCAAATGATTGATGAAGTGCAGAGTTATTTTGGAATGAGAAAAATATCTGTTCACAATGGTGAAGTTCATTTAAATAATAAACCGTATTACATGAGACTAGTACTGGATCAGGGATATTTCCCTGATGGAGTATTAACGGCGCCTTCAGAAGAGGATTTAATTCAGGATATTAAGCTCACTAAGCAACTAGGCTTTAATGGTGCAAGAAAGCATCAAAAGGTTGAGGATCCTCTTTATTATTATTGGGCAGATCGTCTTGGTTTACTTGTCTGGGGCGAAATGGCAAACAGCTATACGTTTAATGAAGTAGCTGTAGAAAGGATCTCAAAGGAATGGCAGGAAGTCATCGCTCGTGATTATAACCACCCATGTATTGTGGCTTGGGTACCTATAAATGAGAGCTTGGGGGTGCCAAACCTTTTAACGAGCTCAAAACAAAGGCACCATAGCTTAACCATGTATTATTTAACCAAATCACTTGATCAAACAAGACTGGTTATGTCGAATGATGGCTGGAGCACACAAAATCGGATCTATGCACGATCCATGACTATGAGGCCTCTCAGGAACGATTAGAAGCCCGCTATCAAACAGTAGAAAACGCCCTGGCATTTCTTCCGGCTTGGAAAAACGATCTACGCACCGGGACACCATTATCAAGATGAGCCTATGTTAGTCACTGAGTTTGGCGGAATCTCCTTTAAGCAGAGTGACTGGGATGGTTGGGGTTATTCCAATGCTTCATCTGAAGAAGAATTCCTATCCGCTTATCAAGCTGTGGTTGATGCTATCCATCATTCGCCACTAATTAAAGGCTTTTGTTATACCCAACTAACAGATGTTGAGCAGGAGATAAACGGATTATTGACTTATGATCGAAAACCCAAAGCAGCTCTTGAGAAAATACACCATATCACAACTGGAAAAGACGAAGCATAAGAAAAAGCCCCTTGTACAGTAGCTAATCCTTGTACAGGGGGCTTATCTTCATCTAATTTGACCAGTCTTCGATTACATCGTCTACCCATTTTGTTAGTTGTTCTCTAGCCTCAGGAGATGAATATGGTTCATTTTCTTCTTTATTTAGTTCCTTTTTAAAGGCCTCCATACCTCTCACTACTTGTTTCTCTGAACCTTGCTCAGCATGAATTTTTGCACGATCAATCTCTTTAAACAATGTCTTTGAAAGTGGTTCATCTACTTCACCAGATTCAACAAAAGCGGTTAAACGATCTTCTAGTTGAGTTAATGAATCTTTCTGTTGATCAACTGGAACAGGTACATACTCCCAATCCATATCAGATGCATAATAAAAGCCCGGATAGGATGGTTGGTTGTAGGTTACATTTTGCCATGCGATGCCTGTTCGATATTGAGTATCATGCATCAATGTGTAAAGCTTATGCTCCGTGACCTCTGTACTTGTGTAGATACGTATGGCTGAGCTATCTGTTGTTCTAACTAGCAACTCTTCTCTAAAATCCCCAAACACATCTGCAACGAGTGAAGGTGTACCTTTTGTGTAATTGTTGGTTCTAGTGCCTTCTGCCGTAAGTAATCGTCCTTTCTGCCAATCATCAATGGAAGGCGTTTGATCAATGGAACCATTCACTATTTGTGTGGTTAAATCTCCAGACCATTTAATATTAAAATTTGTACCCGGCATGCTGTCACTGAGTTTCTCTCCGTCAGCTGTCCATAGTCCTACAGCCCATGTTTCAAGGCCTCGCTTGTCTGGATTCACATCACCAACCATACCGCGACCAGTATCTCGACCCGTATACCCGCCATATAACACATCTCCAGATTCAGCATCACGTAAGGCATATCCATAAGGCGCCCATTGACCGCCTTCAAATACCATAAAGCTCTCCAAACCTGGTCTATCAGGATTCACATCGGCTACATGAAGCGCATCCCCGTGTCCAAGTCTTGCTTCTTCTCCAGGGTTAGCACTTCCTGGTGGCATTGTGTCAAAGGAGCTATATAACAAGGAGCCATCGTGGTCAATCGTAGCTCCACCGTAGATAATTTCGTGCTTCCCATCACCATCAACATCAGCAACACTCAAAGAGTGAGCACCTTGTGTTGTAATTGTTCCAAATTCTTCGTCAGTCCCATCTACTCCATGTGGACCATCATTAAATGGATTAGACATTGGTGTCCAACCACTATCTACGTACCAGTGTTCATTTAAGCTCTGTCCGTCCCAATCATATGAAACAAGTGTTGTTCTTGTGTAGTATCCTCTAGCAAATACAGCGTATGGATTCTCACCATCTAGGTAGGCGACCCCTGCTAGAAAACGATCAACGCGGTTTCCAGGCTCAATGCGAGCCATCGCATAATCTCCCCACATCAATCCATCATCGCTTCTTCCAGGCTTATAATGAATGGTTTCTAACTCCTTGCCTGTCTCTCCTTCAAATACGGTTAAATATTCTGGTCCTTCAACAATAAAGCCTTCAAAGTCTCGTAGGTCATTACGCCCGCTGCGAGAAGGCGCATACTCGTCCATAAAATAATCAGCTAACGACTCAGCATCCTCTTTAGAAAGTGGATATTCATATTGAACGTCAATACCAAAACTCTCTTCAAGTGTTGCTTGCCAATTACCATCCACTACCTCCTCATGTTCATGCCATTCCATAAACATCTGAACGATATGCTGATAATAATCCTCTGAACTCATTCGGTAGTCATCTTCATGACTATAGCCTTTAGATAGATCCTCTTCTGGCATCGTGATGTACTCTTCGGTTTCAATCTCTCCATTACCATTAAATGTTAGTATCTTTGTTCCAGGTGCTGTCTTAAACATGATTTCCGCTTTTCCATCTCCATCAAAGTCATAGACTAAAAATTGAGTATAATGTGCTCCAGAGCGAACATTTACACCTAAATCAATTCGATAAAGTAACTCTCCTTCAAACGTATACGTGTCAATATACGTATTTCCTGTGTAGCCTTTTTGAGAGACGTCCTTTGAATTTGATGGATCCCATTTAACGATAAATTCGTATTGTCCATCGCCATCAACATCCCCTACACTCATATCATTTGCATGGTACGTATAGGACTCGCCAGCTGGAGTTACCCCATCCGCTGGTTTTTGCAACGGCAAATCATAATAACCGTCTGCCCACGGACTTACTGGCTCACTTTCATCCAGCTCCTTACCATGATCCACGGCTCTAATCGTATATTCAAAACTGGCTGTTCCTTCTTCGTCCAAGTAATTTGTGCTGTCTGTCACTTCTGCAATTTTGCTTCCATCTCGGTAAACATAAAAATCAACACCGGTTAAGCCTGTCTCAGAATGACCATCTACTTCCTGCTTTAACAGCCTCCAGCTTAAAAATACACCTTCAGATGTTGAGACAGCGACCACTCCACGGTCCAAATCCTCAAGCTGTTGGTCAAATATTTTTTTAATATCAGTTTGAACAGTATTTGAAAATTCACCTTCTTCTCCATTTGTTACTGGAACAATCTTAAAATAATGAGGGATATGCGTTGAACGTTCGTAGGTGTAGGTAGTCTCTGAAACGTTATCAAGTAGTCGATATTCCATATTCTCCGTATCTTTATCTGCCCAATACACGTTATACGAATCTGCCCCTTTTACCTGCTTCCAAGACAATGACACACTTGAATCAGTCACTTCAGTTACAGTGAGATCTTTCTTTTCTTGTTTTTTAGCAATAGCTTGTCCGGACATGTTAGCACAGACCAAAACCACAACAAGTAACCCAAAAAGAATTCCTTTCCCCTGCCTTTTGAACATAAATAACCTCCCACTGAATTTAATTAAGCGCTTTCATTATACATGAATCCTACCTTTAAATGTTGCATGAATCAGATAACGTAAATTTCCCAACCTGTTACAATACAAATTTAGTGTGTTTCATCTCGAAAGAAAGCGGTTATATATACTACAAATAGAAAAATCCAAAAACGAGAGGGAGATTAAAATGTTTGTTCAAGCAAAAACGCTAGAAAGCTTTTCAATGAATGCAACGGATGGCGAGCTTGGTTCAATTGCAGATCTCTACTTTGAATCAAATACATTTACATTGCGCTATTTTGTAGGAGATACACGTACTTGGTTTTTTGGTGGTAAGGTATTAATTAGTCCGGAAGCAGTTACATCCTTAGATCTTGAAAAAGATTTAATTAATATTAATGAAACAAAAGAACAAATAAAAAATAGTCCTAAACCTTCCGAACATGAACCCGTTTCACGTCAATATGAAACCGAGCTACGCGATCACTATGGCTGGACGCATTATTGGGGAGCTCCAATTGGTGGAGCTGGCGCTGGAATGGGAACACCGGGCGCGTATCCAGCAGCACCTGGTTTAATGATGCCTCCTCCAGGACGAGATCGAGCACTCAACAAAACTGATTACGAACAGGACGCTCTAAGTCACCACAGTGAAAACAATCTTTTGCAGAGTATTACTGATTTGCGTGGTTATAAAATACATGCCAAAAATGGTGAAGTCGGCAAAGCATTAGACTTTATCCTAAACGAAAAAAACTGGACGATTAATTACATTATTGTAGATGTAGGTGGCGTTTTCACAAGAGAGCCTATTCCCCTTGCCGCAGAGTGGATCACAGATATATCATGGCAAGATAAAACGATTACGGTTAACGTGGAAAAGGAATTGATTGAAAGTGCTCCTGACTATGAGCTTCATGAAGCTTTTACTCGTGAACATGAAACTCAGCTCTATGCTCATTATGCACGTAAAGGATATTGGGAAAATCAAGCGTAACTAAAAATAGCCATCTGGATTATTTCCAGACGGCTATTTTTTATTCACTTTTCGAAGATTCTTTCGTTTTGCTTTTTTCCATATCCTCTTTTAACTGATCCTGAACACTTGTTTCTGTCATAGGCACACCAGAATGATAAGCGGCTCGACTAATAAGATGCCCGGCTACAGGTGCTGTTAAGAAAACAAATATAATTCCCAGAATCAATCGTACACTGACAAAATTATTCACTGTCCAAAAATAAACAAACGTCCCAATTAGAGTGCACAGTACACCTAATGTTGCACTTTTAGTCCCAGCATGAGATCGAGTGTATACATCTGGCAAACGTATTAATCCATAGGCACTAATAACATTCATTAAAGTTCCAAGAAGAATTAAAATTGCTGCTATGATTTCACCTATCCCGCTTACGCTCAATGACTACACCCCTTTCCAAAAATTTAGAAAAGGCCACTGTTGTAATAAAAGAAAGAATACCTAGCAATAAGATAACTTCAAGAAAAGCTCCGGTATCCAGAGTAATTGATATGACAGCAACAGCAGATATTAAGTTAATCCCTATTGTATCAAGTGCAATCACTCGATCTGGCATGGATGGTCCTTTTATAACTCGATAAAGTCCAATCATAATTGAAATCGATAAGAAAATCAGTGCTATATAACCAATAATCTCTAACATTATCGTGTCACCTCCATGATTGCTCTTTCAAAAGTCCCTTTAGCTTTAAGTACCGTGTCCATAGATTCTGGTATATCCATTGCGTGAATATAAAAAACATTCGTACCTTCTGCAATTTCAAGTACTACAGACCCCGGAGTAAGAGTAAGTAGAAGAGCTAAAAAAGTAATTTCCATATCACCTTCCAGTTCCGTTTCAAAACTAAATATTCCAGGTGTAAGGTTTAATTTCGGACGCAGAATTTGCCTTATCATTAGGATGCTTGATAAAATCAATTCTTTAACAAACAAATACAATAGATGAAAAATAGAAATCACTTTCTTCAAATAAAATGGAGTAGGGAAAAAGCGTCGCATAATGAAAATTAAACTAAGGCCCACTATAAAACCCGCAATAAAGGTTGTAAACTTAAATTCATCTTCATCTTGTAAAAACACCCACAATAAAGCGATAAGTATATTTAATAATAACTGTATAGGCAATTCTTCACCTTCTTTCTTTTAAAATGTGAGCTTACTGGTTGTAAAGTACGGCATCAATATAGATAGAAGGATCCATGAGTGCCTCAGCAGCCAGTGTTACGTATCCTGAAATTCCTTCAACGCCTAGTCCAAGCGCAAGGCTTAGAAATGCAAGAAATACACAAGGTAGCAACATACCTTTCTTTAATGGCATCATTTCTTCTTTTCCCATTACTGCTTCTCCCCAGAAAGAATTCTTAAAGATCTTAAGAAGAGAATAAAGGACAAGAATACTTGATCCTAGTGCGATAGCAGCCAAAACATATGAACCTTCTGAAATCGCACCTTGAGTCACCAGTACTTTTCCAATAAAACCACTTAGCGGTGGAATACCCGCTAATGCAAGCACCACAAGAAAGAACGTCCATCCTAGTACAGGAAAATGTCTAATTAATCCACCAATATTTTTCAACCAAGCATTACTCGTTAGCCAAATGACTGTTCCTGCTAATAAGAATAACAATGCTTTTGCAACCATATCATGAATTAGATAATAGATTGCTCCTTCAATCGAAGGTGTTGAAAAGATTGCTAGTCCCGCAATAATAAACCCAACAGCTACAATCACATTATACGATACGATACGTTTGATATCCTGATAAGCAATCGCACCTATTCCACCAAGTATCATTGTCGCTCCGGCCATAATACCGAGTAATGTGTGGGTAATGGCAGGTTCATGCGGAAACATTAAGGTAAATGTTCTAAATAACGCGTAAATCCCTACCTTTGTTAACAATGCACCAAACAGTGCCGCAACAGCGGTTGGCGGTGCCCCATAAGAACCTGGAAGCCAGAAGAATAAGAATAGAGCTGATTTTAACCCAAATACAATTAAGAATAGAATCGCAATGGTTGTTAGAATGCCACCTTGCTCTACAGCAGCAACTCGTTCAGCTATTTGAGCCATATTTAGCGTTCCTACCGCACCATATAGGAATCCTGCAGAAATCAAGAACAACATGGAAGAGAGTACATTGATGAGCACGTATTTAAGAGATTCACGTAACTGAACCTTCTCTCCACCAAGTGAAATTAACACATAGGATGCTAATAACATAACCTCAAAGCACACAAATAAGTTAAATAAATCTCCTGTTAGAAAAGAACCAATAACACCCGCCACTAAAAATTGGACAAATGCATAGAAATAATACTTTTCCCGTTTGCTTCCTATTGAAGAAAAGGCATAAAAGAGACAAGCAATTGAGACAAGAGCTGTTGTAAATACAAGGATAAGTGCAAACATATCACCTACAAATACAATACCAAATGGTGGCTCCCAACCCCCAAGATGAATCGTTTGAATCCCATTATTCGCAACCTGATTAATAAGAACCGCTGTCACTCCTGCGATTCCTAAAACGGAGAGGATACTCAATACCTTTTGAAATGTAATCTGACGCCTAAAGACAATCATGATAAGACCCGCAACTACTGGAATAAGCATTGGGAATATGACAAGATTATTCATCTTTATTCCCCCTTAGCTGGTTCATATCGTCTGTTCCAAGTTCTGTATAACCTCTATAAGCCAATACAAGGAAAAACGCTGTCACCCCAAAATTAATAACAATCGCTGTTAAAATTAACGCCTGTGGAAGGGAATCGACAAAAGCATCATTCCCTTGATCTAATAGCGGTGCTGACCCACCTTTTAGGCCCCCCATTGTAATTAGCAATAGATGTGATCCATGTGAGAATATCGCTGTTCCAAGGATAATACGTACAATGTTTTTTGATAGCACCATATATGTTCCAACGGTGAATAACAAACCAACCAATAACGCCATAAGTGTCTCCATTAATTAACATCCTCACTTATGCTTAGAATAATTGTTAATGCCGTGCCGATAACAGCTAACGAAACTCCAATTTCAAAAATCGTCACTGTTGTCAGCTCTGTCTCTCCAAATATCGGGAGATCAAAATAAGCAAACTCTTGATTTAGATAGGAGGCACCGTAGAATAACGCACTAATTCCAGCACATACAGAGATTAACACACCAATACTAGCCATTAATCTGTAATTTATCGGGATCCCTTTTTGTACGGTTTCAATATCAAATGCAAGATAAAGCAGAACCAAGGCGGAGGCAAGCACCAAACCACCTATAAATCCTCCTCCCGGCTCATGGTGTCCAGCTAAAAAGAGATACACACCAAAGGTCAGAATGATAAACGTGGCTACTTTACTAACAGTTTGCAGAATAACATCATTTACTTTCACGTTCATCATCCTCCTCTGACGATTTTAATTTGATCAGTGTGTATACACCAAGTCCCGCAATACATAACACGAGAATTTCAAGCATCGTATCAAATGCACGGAAGTCAGCAAGAATCGCATTAACGATATTTTTTCCTCCAAGCTAATTTATACGCGTCTTCAAAGAAACTTGAGATGCTATCAAAGAATCGATTTCCTTGGATGGATAACATCACTAGCGTAACCACGGTTCCTACACCAAGAGAAATCACAAGGTTAAAACCTTTAACTTTACGTGTAACATCTTCCTTTTTCCACTCAGGAAGGAAGAAGAAGCACAGTAAGAAAAGGACCGCAGATACTGTTTCAATAACCAACTGTGTTAAAGCCAAATCTGGTGCACGGAATATAACAAAGAATATCGCAACCATATATCCAAGCACACCATTTAGAATAATCGCAGTAAGTCTTGATTTAGCAAAAATGATAGATACAGCAGCTATTGCGATAATACCAATGAGAATAAGCTCGTAGATATTAACTTGAGCATCGTTTGATGTATCAATGACAAATCCGTTTGTTGCAAAAATCGTCCCTGCTACGGCTAAAATTAGAAATCCAAAGATGTAGAGTAGATAGTGACGAAGATAGCCCGTCATGTATCGACCAGTGAGTTTCTCTGAGCCTCTTTCTGATCCCGTAAGAATCGCATTATAAGCCGTATTAAAGGACCATTCTCGTGGAAATAGGCTATATATGCCCTGCCAACTACGAAGGAAAACAAATAGTATACTACCTAAGACAACAACAGCTATAGTCATCCAAAGTTCTAAATTCCATCCGTGCCAAGCTTTTATTTCAGTGTAGTAAAGCCCGTTTTCAACCGGTAATACCGCTTGAACAGCCGGATTCAGCACATAATCAGCCAGGGTCTGCGGGAAGAAAAAGATCACAACAACAAATGAAACCAAGATTCCCGGTGGAATTAACATCCCAAGTGGTGCTTCATGTGCTTTTTTCTCAAGTTTCTCCGGATTGTATTTTCCGGTAAACGTTCGGAAGACAAGAATCATACAATAAACAAATGTTAGTACACTTGCCACCCAAGCCACAATTGGGAACAAAAGACCCATGGTTTCCATATTAAAGATTCCCATATCTGCTGTTTGCAGAACAGCTGAAAAGAACATCTCCTTACTCAGGAACCCATTAAAAGGAGGCAGTCCAACCATTGCAAAGCTTCCTATTGCAGCAAATGTAAACGTAATCGGCATAATGGTCATTAAACCACCAAGCCTACGAATATCTCGAGTACCGGTTTCATGGTCGACAATTCCGACTACCATAAATAGTGCACCTTTAAATGTAGAGTGATTAATCAGATGGAACAATGCAGCGAGTATAGCTAAAGACGCATACTCAAAGGATTTGGAGTCTGGTGCAAAATAGAAAGCTGCTGACCCCATCCCAAGCATACTCATAATCATACCAAGTTGACTAATGGTGGAATACGCTAGTAGTGCCTTTAAGTCCGTTTGTCTTACAGCGGTGAATGATCCCCAGAACAGAGTAATTAAACCGACTGTACTTACTACCCAGAACCAAGTTGCATCTCCACCAAATACTGGTGTAAATCGAGCAACTAGGTAGA
The DNA here is from genome assembly GCF_023703085.1 of Alkalicoccobacillus plakortidis. NCBI lineage: Bacteria > Bacillati > Bacillota > Bacilli > Caryophanales > Bacillaceae > Shouchella > Shouchella oshimensis. Next base: position 69,180 of record NZ_JAMQJY010000003.1, read on the forward strand.
TCCCTGCTTTTACCATGGTTGCAGAGTGAAGGTACGCACTTACAGGTGTAGGCGCCTCCATTGCATCTGGTAACCAAATATGAAACGGGAATTGAGCCGATTTGGTGAATGCTCCTAGCAGAATCAGTAACATAGCTGGAATAAATAATGCAGAATCTGTTAGAGTGCCTGCCTGATCAATAATTTCACTAAGGCTCCACGTGTCTGCCATCGATTGAAGCATGATGAATCCAGCAAGCATGGATATACCACCAGTTACTGTAATCAACATTGACTTCTGTGCGCCATAACGTGATTTGTCACGTTGGTACCAGAACGCAATTAATAGGAAAGAAGATACACTTGTTAATTCCCAAAACAGATAGAGAACCATCAAGTTATCTGATAATACAACACCTAGCATTGCACCCATAAACAAAAGCAAATAGATGTAGAAATTGTGAAGCGCCTCTCTCTTCATAGAAAGGTAAAAGATTGAATAAACAATAACTAGGCTTCCTACACCTGTTATTAAAAGAGCCAAAATCAAACTGAGTCCATCAAGAAGTGTGGTGAAGTTAATACCAAGCGATGGAATCCAAGAAACCGTGTGCTCAAAGGTTTCGCCGTTCGCTATATCTGGGATAGAGGTTGTTAAGTAGATGAACAACACAAGCGGAATCGGAAAAACAAACCAACCTGTATGTATTGATGGTACTTTCTTATAGAAAAAAGGAATAAAAACAGCGTACAAAATCGGTAGAAAAATGGCGAAATTTAACCAGCTCAAAGCATGACCTCCTAGAGTTTCGACCAGGACACCTGAATGTTCAGATACTGACGTTTTTATCGTTTCACACTTCATATCTAAAAATGTATTTTGGATATAAAGTAGTCCTTGAATTGAATGTTGTATAGGTGTATGATGTAAGCAAATAATGGAATTCACGTGGAAGCTCTGAATTTGGCCATCCCAAGAGGACTGTGCAAAATTAAGCGCAGTCTACATTACCATGGTATTTTAATGAGCAGGGATCTGCTCTTAGGAAGTAGGAGCATCCTAAGCAATACCTAAACAAGGGGCTTGTGCACTTGTTTAATACTGGGTGAAATGGGTATTTAATTATCAATACGCATAACCATTACTCTTCAATAGAAAGTATATAATAAAAAACAACCGATTGCACTTTATAGACACTAGATTTGCGCCATGTCTCAAAATCGTAACATTTCCCCCTAATTTTTAGGTCTTACATCTACAACCACTTTTGTTGACCAATTATTCACATATGAATGTCTTTCTTGATAAAAGTTTTAAATATGAATTGAAATATAAATTGTTTCATTATATACTGAATTGGTTTTAAGAAACTGCTGTATATTAAGTACAAATAACGCTTTACTAAAAGGCTTGTATAGATAATTAAATGGAAGTATAACGAGGTGAATATACAATGAAGATAAACAAAGGAAGAATGGATGAAAGCATTCTTGTTTGTGTATATTATGGACCAAACGGTGAGCGTTTAATTAAACGCGGCGCTAAAATTGCTAGTATGCTTGATTGTCCACTCTATATCTTAACAATTGATGCTTTACCATATGATGAGCTTGATGCAGAGAAATCTGACTATATTGATCGTTGGAAGCAATTAGCAGAAGAAAATAACGTTGAGGAATTTATGATTCGCGACAACGAAAAACGTCCAGCAGTGAAAGTTATTGCCGAAGTTGCTCGTGATAAACACATCACTCAAATTATTATCGGTCAAACAGCTAAGAGTCGTTGGGAAGAAATCACAAAAGGGTCATTCATGAATGTATTACTTCGTGAGATTCCATTCGTAGATTTTCATGTTGTATCAGTAGACCGTGCATTAAAAGGTGAAGAAGGACATTACGAAAAAGGATGTCGTGCTTATCTTACTAAGGATAAGGAAGGTGCTTATCGCTTAAGCTTTTCTCACCCTAAAGATGCATTATTTGAAGGAATCTTCTTTAAAGAGCAAGGAACTGACTTTAACAATGGTGTATTTAAATTCATTAATAACAATCAAATGATGCAAGTACATGTAACGGATGATAGTGTCACAGAACCAGAAGTTGTAGAGTCCTGTACAGAGAAGTTTAAAGAAGAATTAATTAATAAGTAATTGGAAAAGAAAAAGCCTCTGAGGGTTGATCCTCAGAGGCTTTTTGTCGATTAGTGGATATGTTTTAAACCCGATGGAGTCGTCCCTCCTGACTGCTAAGTGAGAGCAATTTCCTGCTCTCTTTACTGATATGGAGGGCTCTTTATCGATTTATTGCTCTCATCCTCGATTCCATCCTCTCATCCTTGATTCCGCTCCCTCATCCTTGATTCCATCCTCTCATCCTCGATTCCGTCCTCTCATCCTCGATTCCGCTCTCTCATCCTCGATTCCGCTCTCTCATCCTTGATTCCGTCCTCTCAACCTTGATTCCATCCTCTCATCCTTGATTCCATCCTCTCATCCTTGATTCCATCCTCTCATCCTTGATTCCGTCTCCTCATACTTGATTCCCGCCCCCGCGCTCCTATATTTGCATGATTAATCAAACTCATCATCGTATCTAATTTATTTACGATAGATATAAACACAACAAAAATCCCACAGAAATACTCCTGCGGGATCTCGCTATTGTTGCACACTCACTTTTGCCTCGGTTCTTCCAACTTCTTACTTATATACTTTCACACGCTCTTTTAGTGAACTAAATTCTTTTTCTCCAACTGGTGCAGCAGGTTTACCAAATGGCATCTGTGCTCTTAGCTTCCATGTAGATGGTACATTCCACTCTTTTTTCACTTCATCATCAACTAGTGGATTGTAATGCTGTAGAGTTGCGCCAAATCCTTCAATCTCAAGACCAGTCCATACCGCAAACTGGTGCATACCTGACGTTTGCTCTGACCAAACAGGGAAATTATCTGCATAAAGTGCAAATTGTTCTTGAAGTCCTTTTACTACTTCTTCGTCTTCAAAAAACAGTACTGTACCATATGCATTTCCAAATAAGTCCATTTTCTCTTGGGTAGCTGCAAAATTTTCTTCTGGAACAACTTTACGAAGTGTTTCTGTTGTTAGGTTCCAAAATTTATCGTGCTGTGCTCCCAAAAGAACAATGACACGAGTTGATTGAGAATTAAATGCAGAAGGAACGTGCTTTACTGCATGTTCAACAACCTCAACAATTCGCTCATCTGAAACAACTTGTTCTTTACTTACAGCGTAATACGAACGACGATCTTCAATTGCTTGATAGAAATCTTTACTCATTTTCTATTCCTCCAGTTAATTAATCAATTGTCATCTATCCTAGTATAGACATTCCATACAAGAATTATTGTAACTCCATGTATCCCTTAAAAGAAGTACGCACTTCTAAGTGGTTTAGTTTCTTTTATGAAACCTTTGCTTTACACAAAACGGATCGTCATGCCTGCTGGATCTATGACCCAAAGAGTATTACCTTCTTGTCTGTAGTTATGGTTTGCTTGTTTTAGACGTTCTATTAAGTCATTTTGTTCCTGTTCATTCACAAGCTTAATCGTATAATAAGTCATTCCAACCGCAGTAGCTGGAGTTGGCGGAACATCCTTGCCAGCCCAAATGTTAAAGCCTAAATGGTGATGATAGCGCCCTGCTGCCATAAACTTCGCCTGCATAGCGCGATAATTTCCTACAGTTTCAAAGCCAATTACGTCTCTATAAAAGGCTTCCGTTTCCTCTAAGTCCGCTACGTGCATATGGACGTGCCCTATAATCGTTCCCTTAGGCAGACCAGACCAAGAATGCTCATCGGCCTCTGTAAGTAAGTTCTCAATATTAATTGGATCAGATGCCATAACATAATCACCACTCGAATCCACATTCCAATCAGATCGATCTCTATCTCGATAGATTTCAAGTCCATTTCCGTCAGGATCCGATAAATACAATGCCTCACTTACTAAATGGTCTGCTTGACCTATCCGCACTTGTTTATCTGCAAAGTGATAAAGAATACTAGCAAGAGAAGCTCGATCTGGAAGTAAGATCGCTACATGATACAGCCCTGCAGCCGATCGTTCTGGCAATCTTTTAGCATTTGGAATTTCTTCAAGAATGATAAGTGGCTCACCCTCCTCTACACTTAGATGTGCCTCGGACCCATGTTGTTGAACAACAGGAAAACCAATTATTTCTTTATAAAAGTGAATCGATTTCTCTAGGTTTGCTATTCTTAGCCTTACATGGCCTAGCTTTGTATCCGAATGAATCGTCATGATATGCTCCCTTCTATTTCCTTTTTCCGATACGTTTAGTATGCTTCAAAAAACTTTATTATAGAAGTAGGCACTTAAAAGTAGTATAGTGTCATTAAGGAAACTAAAGGAGGTTATGCAATGGAAACGTGCAAAGTAGATACTGCACTTGAGATCTTAATGGGAAAATGGAAGCACAGAATTTTGTTTGAGCTAACCAATAATGAAGTGATGCGTTTTAATGAATTAAAACGTGCCATTCCTGGAATTACTCAAAAAATGCTAACTGCTCAACTTCGTGAACTCGAACACCATGACATTGTTATCCGAAGAGTGTATGCTCAAATCCCTCCTAAGGTTGAGTATTCAATGACTGAATATGGTAACAGTCTTCAGCCGCTTTTAGGCGCCATGCATGAGTGGGGTAGCAAGCACGCACAACACTTAAAAGAATTAGAAGCTGAGGAAGCGCTAAAACCAAATAATGCTTAACAGAAAAAAGACTGTCTTTTTGAAACTAACAAAAGAAGCAGTCTTTTTTTGTTGCGATTATATGTGTTAAAACTACCTATAGTAAGAGAAGATCTGATAAACTAAAAAGGAATGAAGCGTTTACAATAAACTTATATGGACAACTTAAGGAGGCGTATGAATTGGCAAAGACACCAACAGGAAAAATCAAGTGGGGAATACTTGGAACCGGTGGAATCGCTGAGAAATTTGCAGCTGATTTAACTCATGCAGAGAATGGTGAACTATATGCAGCTGGCTCGCGTACGATCGAGAATGCAACCAAGTTTGCGGACAAGTACTCTATTCCACACGCGTACGGAAGCTACGATGAATTAGTAGGAGACCCTGAGGTCGATGCGATCTATGTCGCAACACCTCATCCATTTCATAAGGAAAATGTACTGACAGCTCTTCATGCTGGTAAGGCTGTTTTATGTGAGAAGCCAATGACTGTTAATGCAGGAGAACTTGAAGAGTTAGTGGCTACTGCTCGTGATAAGAATCTATTTTTAATGGAAGCTATGTGGTCCCGCTTTTTACCGGCACTCGTTAAGGTACGTGAGTGGCTAGATGAAGGAAAAATTGGAGAGGTTAAGGTCGTCAAAGCAGAATTCGGTTTCCATATTGGCTTGGGATCCAGAAGGACGTCTCCTAAATCCTGCTCTTGGAGGAGGAGCTTTACTTGACGCAGGTATCTACCCTGTCTCCTTTGCTTCCATGGTATTTGGTCCTAAACCAGAACGCGTTTGGACAACTGCTCATATTGGTGAAACAGGTGTGGATGAACATTTCTCCATCCTACTTGATTACGGTCAAGGAAAAACGGCTTCCCTTCATGGTGGAGTAAGACTACACCTACCTAATGATGCCTATATTCATGGAACAAAGGGATACATTCATATCCCTCAATTCCTCTTTGCTGATCAAGCAACCCTTCATATTAATGGAGAAGAGCCAGTCACTTTTAAGGATTCTCGTGGCGATCATGGGATCTCCGGATATAAATTTGAAGCGGAAGAAGTCGGCCGGGCATTGCTTGAAGGCAAAAAAGAAAGCTCCGTCATCACACTTGAGGAGTCTTTAGATATTATTCGTTTGCTAGACAAAGTACGAGACGAGTGGGGCTTAAAATATCCATTTGAATAATAACAATAAAAAGACGGAATGGACTGAGTCTCCATCCCGTCTTTTTCACTTCTGAAACAAGTTATTCAGGTGCAGGAACATCAAAAACGGCTTGATGACCCTTAAATAAATCTTTACCATCCTCACCACGAAACGGTCCGTACTCTAAGCTAAATGTTTCGTAAAGGCCAAACTCATCTTTTCGAAATAAAAAGACATGATAAACCTCGTCTGTCTCTCCTGCTGAAATGTCTTTTGGGTGATCAGGTGATAGCATTCCTTGATCCATGTATCTGCTTCTTCCATCATCCGTATCTAGAAAGATCCCCGTGCTTAATAAGGGGATATCTTCATCCGATTGATTGTCTATAGTCAGTTTAGCCGTTAAAGCAACAATACCTTTATCACCAAAATCATCGAACGATTGTTCATAAGACTCAGTCGGAGTAATTTCGGTATATTGAACACCTTCTAAAGTTACTGTCACATCATCTATTGTTTCTGATTGACCAATGCCTTCTTCTTCATAAATCATTTCTTTGTCTGCCATATTATTTGTTACAAGCTTATCTTGATAAAAGGAAGAACTAGACTCACTTTGTTCACCCTGCTCATCACTAAGAATAAAGTCATAGGCAACTTCTTCACGGTAGCTATCTGAAAAGTCTTCGTTTGGACCAGCAGCCCCGCCGACTATTAACTTTGGATTAATGGAATCTAATTGTTCGTATTCATCATCTGTTAATCTCAGGATTACAAATCCAGTTACACTCTCATCTGGCTCAAAATATAAAAAATTATCTGGATCTTTAGAATGCATCTTCTTATCATCTGCTATATAACTGCTGCTATCTGATGGCGCATAATCAAATTGGTCCTTCATTTGCAGATGAATAACACTGTTTGTAAAAACACCCTCATCTCGTTGGTTTTCGTATGTTGCATCGACAGTTATGATATACCCATCGGTCGAACCATCAAATGAGATCTCCTCTCTTTTATGCATATCCGTCACTCGTGTAATTTGATAACCATCAACCTTAACATGATATCCATCCAAATCCGTTTCATAACCGAGATTTTCTGCTGTGTAAACGACCTCAACGTCTCCTTCAGTGTCTTCAGCAATTTGAGGATTCCATACATCATCACCAGACATTGATTCCGTTGACACATCAGAAGAATTTTCCTCTGTATCCTTATCTTGATCATCATCATTTTCTTCTTCTACTTCAACCTCAACCTCATCATCAATCTGTTCTTCTTCTTGTTGTTTTTCATCTTCGTTTGTTTCTTCTGCTACAGGTTGCTCTTCTTGCTCCTCCGGCTCATTACCTGTTGCTTCTTCGTTACTTCCACAAGCTGTTAACACTAGAGCTGATACTGCCACAAGAGATGCCATAACCTTTACTTTTTTCATTTTGTCACGATCCTTTTTGAATAGTAGTTTATGATACTAACGCGTATAACAGAAATAATGATGACAAGTCCTCTCTTTAATCTGACTTCTATGACAAACTTTGGATTCCAATATGTCATTTCCCTTTTTCTTGATAATAAAACCAATAAAAACAAAAAAAGAGCACAATATTGAATTGTACTCTTCCTTGCTTATTTCTTATCTTTAGATATAGCTAATACCCACCAGATTAATAAAGGTTGGAACAATAATCGTACCCACAAAATAACCGGATCCGTCTGATCGTCCCATGGGGCTGGAATTTCTGCGATTGCCATGTAAATATTCGCAGGGAAGATGAGAACCAAATAGATCGCTGTCCATACTCCTGCCAAACGACGTGTTTTCTTAATGAGAAGTAAAATAGCCAGAATCCATTCAATTATCCCTGTAATATAGACGATTGGATATTTAAAAGGAACCCACTCAGGGAACATTTGTGCAAAACCATCAGCCATCGTAAAGTGGCCAATACCCGCAATGATAAATAATAAAACAAACGCGTATCGTGCTATTTGTTTAAACACTTTGTTACTCCTCTCAACTTGTAGTTATTGAAAGGATTCCTCTTTTTGACCATGTTTCAAACTTGATTTGATAAATAAAGAGACAACTAGCACAATGCAAGCTAGGAAAAAACCAGTCGAAAAGCTTTGCTGAGCTCCAACTGCAAGGGCGTCTAACTCCTGAGCTGGTGTTGGATTTTGTATTCCTTCAAGTGCACGATGCTGTCCATTCTCCATAATGGAAATAAACAGTGCGGCTCCAATTGCTCCCGATACTTGCATCAGGGTATTTGCAATGGCGGCCCCATGTGGGTATAAAGGTGCCGGCAGTTGGTTTAAGCCATTGGTTTGCGACGGCATCATCACCATCGCAACGGAAATCATCAAGACCGTATGCTGAATAATAACAAAAGTGATAGGTGTTCCAGCATCGATAAATCGATAGGAGAACACACTTCCCACCATTAGAATTGCTCCTGGAATCAAGAGAGCTCGCGGACCATATTTATCGAAAAACTTACCCATAATAGGTGACATGGCTCCGTTTATAATTCCTCCAGGTAACATCACTAAACCTGTGGTAACAGCGGTAAAGGCTAGAACCGATTGCATATAGATCGGTAGCACTAGCATCATTGCAAAGAGTGTCATCATGACTGTAATAATCATGACGAGACCTAGAGTAAACATTGGATAACGGAACACACGAACATCAAGTTGCGGTGTTTCCATTTTTAATTGTCTCCATGCAAATAAAATCAATGAAACAAAACCAATGATAAGTGAACCCATGACTTCAATGTCCATCCACGTTGCTTCACCTTCACCTGCCATACTAAACCCAAGTACGATCCCACCAAAACCAAGTGTAGATAAAATAAATGATAAGATATCAAGCTTCGGTTTTGTGAGTTTGGTTACATTTTTAAGGAAATAAAGGCCACACACTAATGACAACGTCGAAATAGGGAACACAAGAAAGAACAACCATCTCCACGTTAAGTTTTGCACGATTAGACCAGATACAGTTGGACCGATAGCTTGGTGCAAACATAATCACCAAGCCAATCATACCCATTGCTGCCCCTCTACGTTCAATTGGTATGATAACCAAAATCACGTTCATTAACAGAGGAATCATAATCGCTGTTCCAACTGCTTGAATCATTCGTCCAATAAGTAGAACAGAAAAAGTGGGACTAAAACCGGCTACAAGTGTTCCGAACGTAAATAGCCCCATTGCAGTGATAAACAGCTGCCTTGTTGAAAATCGTTGAATAAAAAATGCAGATATAGGGATTAGCGTTCCTATAATAAGCATATAACCTGTTACAAGCCATTGGGCATGACTTGCTGCTACATTGAGGTCTGCCATAATAGCCTGCAAGGCTACGTTTAGAACCGTTTCATTTAAAATGGCCACAAATGCACCTGAAAGTAGAACGGCTATAAGTGGGATTACTTTCACGTTTGCTGCTTCTTTTGTTTTTTGTGTATCTGTATTTGATGTTACATCCATCTCTTTCTCTCACTCCTATTTCTTAGTAACGAAAGGTGCTTCACCTTTTTCGACTGCTTTTCGTTACCTTCTTCCATCGTTTCTTTTCTTGTAACATCGCTCTTTTGTCTACTTGCCTTTGAGCAAAAGCCTGCTCCCGTAAAAGCTTTAGATAACCACGAAAGCGTGATTCACTTAATTCACCTGTCTCAATGGCTTCTTGAACACTGCACCCTGGCTCTTGTTTATGGGAACAATCATTAAACTTACAATGTTCAGCTAGTTTGTAGATATCTTCATAGCTTTGTTCAATCCCATCGTCTGCTCCAAGCAACTGAATCTCACGCATTCCAGGTGTATCAATAATGGCTGCTCCATTGGGCATTAAAAAAAGTTCTCGATGTGTGGTTGTGTGCTTGCCACGATCATCTGTCGCTCTTGTTTCGTTTACCTTTTGCACTTGCTCGCTCATTAATGCATTGGTTATGCCTGGATTTCCCTGCACCAGATGAACCTAATAGCGCAATCGTTTTTCCTTCAATTAAATAATCTGTTAGCTGTTCCATACCATCCCCGGTAATAGAGCTTAATGCATGTATCGCGACCCCAGGACAAGCCGCAGCAACTTCCTGGATATAGGAATCAAGATCATGACATAGATCTTTTTTACTTAACAGTACAACTGGGCTTGCTCCACTCTCATAGGCTAATAACACATATCGTTCGATTCTTCGTGGGTTAAAGTCTTTAGTTAAGGCCGTAACAATCATAAGTGTATCTACATTTACAGCGACCAATTGCTCTTCGTAAGTTAAGCCTGCTGCCTTCCGACTAAACTGGCTCGTTCTACTAAGTACTTTATGAATAATGGCTTTCCCTTCATCGACTCTTGCTGATACGGCTACCCAATCGCCAACTGCAGGATAATCAGCCCGTTCTAACGCTTCAAACGCAAATTTCCCCGAGACCTCACTGAGCAACTCACCGTCACTTGTCATGACTCGGTACATCCGTTTATGTTCTAGAACAACTCTTCCAGGTAAGCATTCTGATAGTTGAAGTTGATCCCATTCCTGTTGTCTTTCGTTTGTCCAACCAAATTGATGAATATTCAGTTTAATCGTCCCCTTTTATTTTTGATTAATCAAAAAAAGACCGCGGTTAACCGCAGTCTTCGTTTTACGTGTAGCTACGGACAAGTTGCAGCCCATCGCATACATGAAAAATCATCTTTATAAAAAGGTCCGATTTGTCCTGAAGCTTACATGGGCTGCTTTATGAAGTTACCGTTAATTACCATTAAGTTTGTCATAAAGCATCCCCTCCTCAGTTGTTTTTAATATCATACTGTATTTTTACGTACTCGACAAGCAGAACAATTAAATTTATGCTAATTTAATAATGAAAGGAGGTCTCAGGGTATGGAGACCGAAGAATTACGTATATTTAACAAGCAAGGTGAAACAATTGGGGTTAAACCTAGATCTATTGTGCACGAGCATGGTTTTTGGCATGAAACATTCCATTGCTGGATGATTGGTTCGATAAACAATACATACTATGTAGATTTACAATTTAGAAGTCCGGATAAAAAAGACTTTCCGTCAAAATTTGATATTTCTGCAGCTGGTCACTTACTTAGTCATGAATCAAAAAAAGATGGTGTCCGAGAGTTACATGAAGAGATTGGTATAAAAGCAACCTTTGATGAGTTAATAAGCGTAGGCACTCTATCAGATACGATTACAACTGCGACTATGATAGATAACGAGTTTTGCCACGTTTTTCTCTACAGTGAGCTCCCAAAAAGAATGGATGAGTATCAGGTACAAACAGAAGAAGTTGGTGGCATGTTTCGCGTGCCCTGGTCCACCTTTAAGAAAGTGCTTAACGACCCAGAATACTCAGTCGTTACAGATGGATTTTTAATCAAAACAGATCAAACGATTCAATTCTCAACTCAGCCATTAACTAAAAATAATCTCGTCCCACATAGTGATTCATACTTTCAAACGTTAATCAAAGCAGTAGATCTATATATTGCCACTTCTCAAGAGTGAAGTGAACCAGCCGCAGTTTCTTTTGCCGCTCCCGATTCTTCTAACAAATGACACGCTGCGAAATGACCCTGCTTCCACTCTTTTAGCGATGGTATTGATTCAGCGCAAACATCCATGGCATAGGCACAGCGCGTACGGAACACACAGCCACTAGGAGGATCAATGGGACTCGGCAGCTCTCCTTTTAGAATAATCCGTTCTCGACTATCCTCTACGTCAGGATCAGGGATCGGAATAGCAGAAAGTAACGCCTGTGTATATGGATGAAGCGGATCCGCATATAGTGAGTCACTATCTGTTAGTTCAACAATTTGTCCGAGGTACATAACAGCAATTCGATCACTGATGTGTTTGACCATCGATAAATCATGCGCTATGAATAAATAAGTTAGTCCTCTTTCTTTTTGTAGCTTTTTTAATAAATTGACCACCTGTGCTTGGATAGAAACATCTAGGGCAGATATTGGTTCATCAGCGATGATGAACTCAGGCTCAAGTGCTAGTGCGCGGGCAATGCCTATTCGCTGTCTTTGCCCACCACTAAATTCATGTGGGTAACGCCCGGCATGCTCTTCATTTAGACCAACCGTGCGCAATAGCTCATGCACTCGCTCTTTTCTTTTTTTTCCTTTATTTAAGCCCTGTATATCCATCCCCTCTGCAATACTGTCCAGTACTGTCGCACGCGGGTTTAATGAGGCATATGGATCCTGAAAGATCATCTGCATTTGACGGGTTAGTTGCTTCTTTTCATTCTCCGTTGCTTCAAAAACGTTCAGACCATTAAACGTGACTTCACCTGCTGTTTTCTGATATAGACGGATCAGCGTTCTTCCTAAGGTAGACTTCCCGCATCCTGATTCTCCAACTAATCCAAAGGTCTCTCCTTTTTTAATTGAGAAGGAAACGTCGTTCACTGCTTTTAATGTCTGACCTTTGCCAACAGAAAAGTGTTTCTTTAAATGAGATACAACAAGCAAATCTTCTGTTTTCCTCTCAGACACCTCAACTCACACTCCTACTCTAAATTAAGTCCAGTACCTTCTTGAGAGGCAATGTTCTTTTTTATATGTTCCAGTAATCTCAACCTCTTCAACACTTTTTCCGGTTTTTGGTGCATGAATCATACTCCCATTACCTGCATACATCGCAACATGATGGACACGGCCTGCTCCTTCTTCATAGGCAAAATAAAGTAAATCACCTGGTTGTAAATCCTCTGGTTGAACCTCTACTCCTTGCAGTGCTTGCTCCGATGCATCTCTAGGTATGGTCAGCCCAAATGCTCGATGCAATTGATAAACAAAACCAGAACAATCGAAGCCAAAGCCACTCATGCCTGCCCAAAGATAAGGCAATGTAAGAAATTGTCTGCCCATTTGAACAAGCTCTTCACCTGACTCTGGTGAAATACATTCATTCGGGTAGACCACACGAATATCCTCATTTTTCAGCCTACCTTTACCAATCGGAGTCTGAACGACTACCCATGTAGCATCTGAATCAATAATCGGAAGGCGTGTTTGAAAACTAATTTCCATACATTTCTCATGATCCATATGATAGAGCCAGGCTGTCTGTGACACAACAAAGGCAAGTGGTGCAGTTTCATACATTTGCGGGACTGCCTCAAGCTGCTTGACGGGTATCCATCCGGGATATCCAAGCTCTGATTTTATAGTAGGCTGATCAATGACACGCACTTCTGCCCAAGCCATCCCTTTCACTCTTTTTTACGACCTCTTGACCAAATAGGACTTGTGTCTGGGCCCGATTTGATGTGCACAAATCTAGTCGTTGATCATAGGTTAGATTTTTTAGCCAGTCACGTATCTCAACTGGGTATCTCAGCGTTGGTTGATCGATCTCCCGAATAGAGTTTGGATTCGTCCAAATGGTTGCTACCGCCGTACGTACAGCACATCGTTCCATTTTTTAACCTCCTTTTACTCCAGGTTCTATTACGATCCTCTTTTGATTAAAGCTTATCGTTCCATTTACTCCTAGTGGAATGGAAACGGTTGGAGTACAATGTCCTATTTGAAGACCTGTTATGGCAGGTGTATCTGCTAATGTAATGTGGTGAGTTAACACGTCGGTAATGGAGAGCGAATTCTGCCTTTTTACTGGTGTACACTGATGAAAATCTCCAACAAGAATCGCCTTAGCTTCTTGTAGTTTTCCAAGCCATTCTTAGTTGGTTTAACATGCGATCCAAGCGGTAGGGCTCCTCACCTACATCTTCAATAAACAAAATTTTATCCGTTGTATCTATTTCAAAATCTGTGCCGAGTGTACTGGTTAACAGGGTAAGGTTGCCTCCAATAATAGGTGCTGTCACCTCATCCTGTACTTGACCTATAACCTGAAGTGTTGAAACACTCTCATCATAGGTGATCGTCATCGGTTTAAAGACTTGATGTAGAAATCGTTCTGTAAAAGGATGAATGTCCCCACCCAAATCACTACTCATCATTGGACCATGAAATGTGACAAGTCCCGTTTGCTGATAAATGGTTTGATGTAAAAACGTTGCATCACTATATCCCCAGAAAATCTTCGGGTTTTTTCGTATAATCTCAAAATCAAGATGTTCAACAACTCTTGCTGAACCATACCCTCCATATGCACAAAAAACACCTTTTATTTCTTCATCTTGAAACATATGTAGGAGGTCCTGAGCTCGTGCTAAATCTGTACCAGCCAAATATCCATATTCATTTGATACAGAGTCTCCGACCTTAATATTCAATCCGTATTTTTTATAATGGCTGATACCTTGCTGTAACCGAATTGGATCTGGTGGACTTGAAGGAGCAATGATTCCAATCGTATCGCCTTGCTTTAGTGGAGCTTGTTTCATCTTCTCTTCCTCCCGGTTAGATAGTCAAAAGGGTCCAGTTTCCCAGACCCTCCTGTTTAACCTATTGGATACTCGCCCATTTTAATTCAATGTAACCAACTGGATGACGGATGATCCCACTGACTTCATCAGCTTGTAATAAAGGCTGATTATAAAAGTAGATCGGGAAAATAGGTGCTTCTTTCATTAAGATCTCTTCAGCCTGATGCATCATTTCAAAGCGTGTTTGCTCGTCAGCTTCTGATTTTGCAGCGGCAATAAGATCATCATACTCATCATTGCTCCACCCTGTTCGATTCATAGAGCTACCTGTAACAAAGCTCTCCAAATAGTTAATTGGATCGGCAAAGTCCGCAATAAAGGACGAACGAGAGAACTGCATTTCTAAATTCTGTTGAGCTTCAAGAAACACATTCCATTCGGTGTTAGCAAGGGTAACATCTACATCAAGATTCGTTTTGAACATATCTTGAAGAACCTCTGCAATTAACTTATGCTCATCACTTGTGTTATAAGACAATGTGATATCAGGAAGCTCTGAATATCCTTCTTCCTCCATACCTTCTTCAAGTAATGAATTGGCTTCTTCTGGATCAAAGCTTAGCAGGTCTCCACCAACATCTCGGAAATCTTCTCCTGATGGTTCAGGGAACCCATTAGCCACAAATCCATGCGCTGCATTTTCGTTTCGTTTTGTCACGTAATCCACAATTTCCTGTTGATCTACAGCCATTGAGAAGGCTTTACGAATCTTTTCATTTTGGAACGGTTCCATCTCTACATTAAAACGATAGAAATACGTACCAGACTGATCCTCAAAATGAACATCTCCATCCGCAATCAACTGCTCTGCAAGTTCAGTAGGAATAGATGAGGTGTGGAGATCACCCGTTTCGAACATTTGATATTCTGTGTTGCGGTCACTTACCATTTCCCAAACAACACCATCTAATTGGACTGAATCAACATCCCAATACTCTTCATTTTTATCCATTGTTAAATTTGAATTATGGTTCCAACCCGTCAAGGCAAACGGACCATTTCCGACAAATGTATCCGCTTCGGCTGCCAAGCTATCATCCTCTTCAACGGTTGCCTGATGCACTGGGAAAAAGGCAGGATTGGAAATGATACTTAGGAAATATGCCTGTGGGCTGTTTAGAGTGACTTCAAGTGTCTTATCATCTACTGCTGAAACAGCCATATCATCAGCGGAACCTTCTCCACTATTATATGCGCTAGCTCCTTCGATTAAGTCCGTTAAAAAGGCTGCGTCTGCTGCCGTTTCAGGATCCGCTAATCGCTTCCAGGCAAATTCAAAATCATTTGCGGTTACCGGTTCACCATTGGACCAGTTTGCATCTTCACGAATGGTAAATGTGTAGGTAAGTCCGTCATCAGACACTTCCAAGCTCTCTGCAGTTGCCTCTTCTGGCTCATGTGTATCACCTAATCTCGTCAAGCCTTCCATCAAGTTATTCAAGATGTTATATGAAACATTGTCAAATGCCTTCGTTGAATCGAGTGACGTCGGTTCGTTCTCATTATTCAAGCGCAGGATATTGTCACTAGAGCCACCACCCTCGGCCGTTCCTTCATCTGTGGTTTCTCCGTCGTCTGTCCCACTGTCTGAATCAGTACCACCTGTTGTTGTACAGGCTGCAAGCATCACCATAAGTCCAAACATGACGATCAACATTAGTAACGATTTTTTCATAACACTGCCTCCTTTAAAAGATGGTTTATTTAGACCGATTTTCGAAGCATCGGTAGTTCCTCATCACCAAACGCTTGTCTTGCGCGAGCATCCTGTAACCAGCAAGCTACATAGTGCTGCGTGTTAGCTTCAACTCGAGCAGGATCATATTCCGTACAAACATCCATTGCATATTCACACCGATCAGCAAACGCACAACCAGTTGGTGGGGAAAATAGATCTGGTGGTGTGCCCGCAATCGGAACTAACGGAACATGGCGATCCGCATCCATTCGAGGAACAGAATGCAACAAACCTCGCGTATAAGGATGCTGCGCCTGATAAAATAAATCTCTGCGATTGCCTTCTTCCACCACCTTACCCGCGTACATCACTTGAATACGATCAGCAAGCTGAGCCACCACTCCTAAGTCATGGGTGATCATAATAATCGCTACACCCATTTTCTTTTGAATATCTTTAAACAAATCGAGAATCTGAGCTTGAATCGTGACATCAAGGGCGGTTGTTGGTTCATCAGCAATCAAAATCTCCGGATCGCACATTAAGGCCATCGCAATCATAATCCTCTGCCTCATTCCTCCACTGAATTGGTGAGGAAACTGTTTTAGTCGTTCTTTTGCATTTGAAATCCCAACTAAATCAAGCATAGACAGTGCTCTTTTTCCCGCTTCCTTTTGAGACAGCTTCTGATGTCTAATTAGCCCTTCCGTTAATTGATCACCAATCGTTAAAGTTGGATTCAATGACGTCATTGGATCCTGAAAAATCATCGAGATCTCCCTCCCACGTATTGAGCGCATCTTTTTCTGAGAATACGAGAGCATATTTTCACCTTTAAAAAGAATCTCTCCACTTAGGATCTTGCCGGGAGGTTCCGCGATTAATCGCATGATGCTTTGAGCTGTCACACTTTTACCGCAGCCACTCTCCCCAACAATAGCCAGAGTCTCTCCTTTTTCGATCGATAGATTCACACCTCGAACAGCATGTACACGTCCCCCATATGTATCAAATGAAACATGTAGATTTCTCACATCTAGCAATTTTTCGCTCATTGAATCTTACCTCCTTAACTTAGGATCTAGCGCATCCTGGAGCCCATCTCCAAGCACATTAAACGCAAACATCGTAATGGATATGAAGAAAGCCGGGAAAAACAACCTCCACCACGTGCCAGATGTTAAGGTTCCAAGTGCGTCCTCAGCCATCACTCCCCAACTGGCAAATGGAGCTTGCACACCTAATCCAAGGAAGCTAAGAAAAGCCTCGGCAAAAATAGCGGTTGGTACCGTTAATGTCATTTGTACAATAATGGCTCCAACGGCATTTGGAAGTAATGCTTTTCGGATAATATGACTTGCCTTGCCTCCCAACGTTCTTGATGCTAGGACATACTCATTGGTCTTTATTTGAAGAACTTGTCCGCGGACAATACGTGCCATACCTACCCAACCCGTTACTGTTAACGCGACTATAATCGTGAACAAACCTGGTCCCATCACAACCATTAACAGGATGACAACTAATAGATACGGAAGTCCATACAGCACTTCTACCACTCTCATCATGGCATTATCAGTGCGACCTCCCTTATATCCCGAGATTCCTCCGTAGATAATGCCAATGACACAGTCAATTAACGCAGCCATAAATCCTACAAACAAACTAATTCTCGCACCGTACCAGGTTCGTGCAAACATATCGCGCCCCAGACTATCGGTTCCAAACCAGTGATCCATCGATGGTGGTTGATTGGCATTGGTACGGAGCTGAGTCGTGACACTATGAGGACTGATCATCGGTCCGATAATTGCCATTACAATTAATAAAATCATGACAATGAGTCCGGTCATCGCCAACTTATTTTTTCTTAAGCTCATCCATGCGGCTTGCCAATAGCTGACCGATGGACGAACCACTCGTTCTGCTTTTGTGCTATCTTGCTTTCTTTTTTGAAATAACTCATCAGGAATTGATTGTTCAGTACGCTGCATCAGCTCACTCCTCCTTCTTGTGGAGCTTAATTCGCGGATCAAGAATTCCGTACAGAACATCAACAATCAGTAGCATAATCATCAATATGCCACTATAAAAAATCGTTGTACCCATAATGACCGGATAATCTCTGCTGTTAATGCTCTCTACGAAGTAACGTCCCATACCTGGTATCGCAAAAATTTTCTCAATCACAAAGCTACCTGTTAAGATCGAAGCTACTAGTGTGCCTAGTATCGTGACAACGGGCAGCAATGCATTTCGCAATGCATGCTTCACTACAATTTTAAAAGGAGAAATGCCCTTCGCTTTTGCCGTTCGAATATAATCCTGCGTCAGCACCTCCACCATACTTGAACGTGTTAAACGAGCGATAATTGCCATCGGAGTTGTGCCGAGAGCCAAGGCTGGCAAAATCATATGCTTCCAACTCGCCCACGTTCCAACTGGCAGCAACCTCCACTGGCCAGCAACTTGATAGATTAAGAGTGTTGCTAAAATAAAATTTGGAACTGAAATGCCAATAACCGCAAACGTCATCATGCCATAATCGATGACTCCATTCCGCCTAAGGGCTGCGAGAATGCCCAATGTGATACCAGAAATAATCGCCACAATCAACGCTGCAATACCAAGTTCAAGTGAAACAGGAAAACCGCGTGAAATTAACTCATTCACAGTCGTAGGAGATTGCTTAATCGAAGGACCAAAATCAAACTGTGCCAACGATTTCAAATAATCAAAATATCTTATGTATAGTGGATCATTTAGACCAAAATGCTCCGCCATATTTGCTTGAACAGCAGCATTTGTTGTCTGCTCCGTGTTAAGGGGAGATCCCGGTACCGCATGCATCAGGATAAACGTTAATGTGATAATGACCCACATCGTCACAATCATCCCAAGCACCCTTTTTCCTATATATTTGAGCATGATTCAACCACCTTTTTCAGCAGAAAGCTGTCCTCATCGCTAGCTCCGTCATAACAAGCATCGCTCGATAAGCTTCAAGAATATCTTTCGCTTGAAAACGAACCGTTGTTGTTCCATCCTCAATTTCAGCCCCTGGCATTAACGCGGCCCACTCCGCCTGTCCATAATTCGTAAACTCAATTCGTAGCAGTGGCTTTTCCGGTGGAATGAGAGGTTTGACCTTATTTCGTTTGTGCAAAGCCTCCTTTGTTTTCTGCTTAAGCAGTTCTCCTGCCTTTTGAGGAGTCAAACAAATAGCTGATGACCTTGACTGCTGCTCCTTCACAATAGCTGTAGTGACATTTGGAATGAGTGCCTCTGCCTCCTTCGCTGTCTCATCATCCCCACTGACCATAAGAACAGGTACACCATAATAACCTGCCACATAGGCGTTAAACCCCATCTCACCTATTTCATGATCGTTAATGTACATCGTGCGAACACCAAAGATCATCGTATGGCTCATAACTCCTTTTTGAGAGGCTCTCGCATGATAACCAAGAAAAAAAGCACCACTATATTCTTCATTTAGACCTTGTACCATTGAATATGGTTTTACATCTCCTGAAATCAGTTTTGCTTCTGTATGTATCTCTTCAATTAATAAATTGTTCATCTTTGAATGACTATCATTCACAATGATTTCCTTACCGCCTAATTGCAGAGCCTCCTCTATCACATGATTTGCTTCCTCCGTCATTAGTGATTGCCCTCGTCTATAATGCCGCTTGGACGAATCAACAAACTGTTCATCAGCAAAGCCAGATATTCCTTCCATATCAATAGATAAATAGAGTTTCATAGCATCCTCCCTGTTAAATAACTTCCAGTACGTTTCCTCATTATCAAAGAAATCAGACAAATTTGAAAGTCTTTCGTGAGGAAATATGACATAAACTAGCAGATAGAATTCGATTGAAAGCGTTTACTTCAATAAGTATACCTGTTCCTTTATTTGGATTTCAACCTCTTTCTGAGCCGTCAGCGAAAACGACTCAGTTTAAACAAATCAATTGGGTGAAGCAATGGTTGTTCTAACGCCATCTGACTTAAAAGTTTGCCAATGACACTCGCAAACTTAAACCCGTGCCCCGAGAAACCACCCGCAAACATAATGTGAGGGTGATCAGGATGCCAATCTACGATAAAATCTTCGTCTGGAGATTGATCATAGATACAAACGCCACCTCTAATGAGTTCGCCTGACGCTTGAGAAAGGTAGGCATCTAGTAATAGTCGTAACTCTGCCTCATCCTCCTCGTACGCACCAAACGTTCGATTCAACTGATCAGGAGTAGTCAGTTGCCCCCCATCATGCCGACCAAGCTTAAATCCAGCCCCCTTATAATCTGGGAATCCATAATACAAACCAAATGAAGTATCAAACACAACACAAGGAAACTGCAAATCATTATACAGATTCTCTCGCTTCGGCTTGAACCAAGCAAACGTTTTGCGGATCGGCTCGATAGGCATATTGATTTGTGGAAGCAGCTCATGAGTCCAGGCACCAGCTGTCACAATGAGTTTCTTTGCTCTAAAATTGTGTGTAGCAGACGTAACCGATACCTCATCATTTTTTGCATCAACATCAAGAACCAGTTCATTTTCAAAGAAAACAGCACCATGCTTTTGAGCTAGCTCCTTATAAGCTCGTACACACTCCTCACTCAATAAAAATCCCGCCAACGTATCCAAAACACCCATGTACTCTTTTGTGAGCTTGATTTCTGGCCATCGTGTCATAATTTCCTCAGATGTTAACACCTCATGCGGCAAATCATGAGTCGTTGAACTATGTAGAACCTCATCTATAAAATTCGAACCCTCTCTGCCCATCAACAGCGCACCAGACTGAATATAAAGCGTTCGCTTCGATTCCTGCTCTAACTCTCGCCAAAGTTCATACGCACATTTCACAAGTGGCACATAACTTTGCCCCTCACTATAACCAAAACGCAGCATCCGTGTTTGACCATGATGACTACCCTTTTCATTCGGAACGGTCTCCCTATCAATGACGGCTACTCTTTGATTCGCTTTCGCCAAATAATAAGCCGCAGCCACCCCCATCGATCCCCCACCAACAACTATCACATCATATTCATACTCCATCTCTGTTCACTTCCTTTTTTAGTAGTGTAGCGGATTTGCGTTTGTATGAATAGAGGATGAAAGGGGGGAGGGGTTTGGTATGAGGGCTTGGGCTCTTGCTCCCACCTCCAAAATTCAAATGCACTTCATAAAAATGACCATTTTTATGAAGTTATTTTGGTTGACTGGCTTGGTTTGTGGTGTGCTGGCTTGGTTTGTGGTGTGCTGGCTTGGTTACTGGCGACTCTTTCTACACGCGGCGGCCTCTTCCCACACGCAAGACCCTCCTTTCTACATGCGGTGGCCTCTTCCCACATGCGAGATCCTCCTTTCTACATGCGGCGGCCTCCTCCCACACGCGAGATCCTCCTTTCTACATGCGGCACCATCCTTTCCACTCACGGCGTCCTCCCCTCCGCGCGCGACGGTCTATCCATCTTGCTCCCACCCTCAAATTCAATTTCACTTCATAAAAACGGACATTTTTATTCCTTATTTCCCTTGTCCTTGCTTGTTTCCTCCGCACTCCCCCAACGGGTCACGCCGAAACCATCTCCTTCAAATATTTACCCAAGATTCATTTCTTTCTTTTCTCTAAATAGTTGAGGTATGATTAGTGATTATAGGTTATAAAATTTAGAGTGAATCAGGTGAATGAATGAATAGGCAAAATGAGGCTACTATGGCTGTTTTATTGGGAGCCGGGGCATATGTGCTATGGGGTGTGATGCCTCTTTATTGGAAGATGGCAGGTGATGTATCGTCTGCAGAGGTGTTAGCGTATCGCATTATTTGGGCATTTATTTTTATGGTGATTGCCCTAGTTATAATGGGTAAGCTTATGGAAGTGTTGCGTGAAATGAAGGTTGTTTGGCAAAACAAAAAAAGTCTGATTGCAATCTCTGCAGCATCTGTGCTCATTACAGCGAATTGGTTTATCTTTATTTTTGCGGTGAATAGTGACCGAATTATTGATGCAAGTCTTGGATATTATATTAATCCGTTAATGAATGTGCTTTTAGCAACTGTTATTCTAAAGGAACAATTAACGAGGCTTGAGAAATATTCGGTCGTGTTAGCGTTTGTTGGGGTTTTAATCTTAACGATTTATTATGGCCATGTTCCGTGGGCATCAATTCTACTAGCGATATCATTTTGTTCTTATGGGTTCATTAAACGATCTGTCCCCATTCGACCGTGGACTGGATTAACTGTTGAAACACTTTTAATGGCTCCCTTTGCTCTTCTTTTTCTGATTTTGCTTCCTGATGCATCATATTTTTCAGAGTCTGCATCAACCATGCTTGTACTCGCGGGAACTGGAGTTATTACCGCTATTCCGCTCCTTCTGTTTGCAGCTGCTGCTCAGAAGCTCAGCTTTACGGTGATTGGATTCTTGCAGTATATTGCGCCGACGTTTATGCTGATTATTGGAGTCTTTATTTATCATGAACCATTTTCAAGCATTCAACTAGCAGCCTTTATCTGTATTTGGATTGCTTTAGGTCTCTTCACGTATTCAAAGTTAAATACAAGAAGACGTTCGAAAAAATTAGCAAATACACAACAACCAAGCTTAGGTCTTTAAATTGAAAGGAGACTGTTCAATGAGTTTATTTCGAGGATATATTGGAACCTACACAAAAGAGGATAGTAAAGGAATTTATACTTTCACTCTTGATACTGAAAAGAAAGCCTTACAAAATCTTGAGGTAGCAGCGGAGTTAGGAAATCCTACATACGTTAATCTGGATGAGGATCAAACTCACTTGTATTCAGTAGTAAAGGACGGATCAGAAGGTGGAGTCGCTTCATTTAAAATTGACAAAGAGACTGGTAAACTGACTCATCTTACTACCGAATTAACGGATGATGGATCACCTTGCCACGTAAGTGTAAACGAAGGGGCAGCAGTCACGGCCAACTACCACAGTGGTAGAATTACGCTTTTCCCACTTCAAGCAGATGGTGGCGTTACTCCAGCAGCTTCTTATGCCCAGCATGTAGGAACTGGTCCACATGAGCGTCAAGAAAAACCACATGCGCATTATGCCGGATTCACTCCAGATAACCAATATGTTGTTGCCGTTGATCTAGGAACAGATCAGCTCGTCACTTATTCATATGAAAATCAAAAGTTAACGGAAGTCGGTAGTTATACCTTTAATCCTGGATCTGGACCTAGACATCTTGCGTTCCATCCAAAGGAAAAATATGTGTATGTGTTCACTGAGATTAGCAATGAAATAGTTACCCTTGCTTATGATGATGTACCAAACGCATTCAAAGAGGTACAAGTTGTTTCTACCCTTCCTGATGATTTTCTAGAAAATAGTCAAGGTAGTGCGATTCACATTTCTTCAGATGGACGATTTGTTTATGCGGCTAACAGAGGACATGACAGCATTGTTGTTTATGAAGTGAATCCATATTCAGGTGAGCTTTCCCTTATCCAACGTGTGCCTTCAGCGGGTAACTGGCCAAGAGATTTTGTCCTTGATCCAACCGAAGATTTTGTCATTGTTTCTAATGAAGAAACGGGTAATGTTGTTTTATTTGAACGAAATCAAGAGGATGGAACGATTACACAGCTCGATTCATCCATTAATGTGTCCAAGCCAGTATGTATCAAGTTTTTAAAGTAAACGAGTATAAACGGCTTCTATGCAGGTTATCTGTATAGAAGCCCGTTTTTTGGTCTGATTATAAAGGAGCTACTGCATCATGAATCAACACAGCCATTTTTTTTCGAACAAAAAGAACCTATTACTTATACTTGGAATTGCCGTTATTGCGTTTAACTTGCGTCCAGCTATCACATCCGTTGGACCAGTCATTGGATCCATTCGTACAGACTTTGGATTATCAAATGGAGCTGCTGGCCTTATTACAACTCTTCCTTTGTTATCATTTGCTATTCTTTCTCCCATTGCCCCAAGGATTGGTCAAAAACTTGGGTTTGAAGGCGCCATTGTAGCCGGCCTATGTGTGCTTTTACTGGGCATTGTGTTGCGTGCCACTGGGTTCTTATCCTTTTTATTTATTGGAACAGCTTTAGTTGGAGTCGGTATTGCTATTTGTAATGTGCTATTACCCGGGCTTGCCAAGCTACATTTCCCTTTAAAAGTTGGCTTAATTACAAGTGTTTATTCCACCTTGATGTCTGTTTTTGCTGCCCTAGCATCCGGTATTACTGTACCTCTTGCTGAAGGAGCTGGACTTGGATGGAACACCACACTCTTTTTATGGGGTGGACTCGTTCTGCTTGGGCTTGCTGTTTGGGTGCCGCAGCTACGCGGAAAAAATAGTGAACCACGGCCAGAAGAAGTTCAACCCTTATCGAGTTCACTATGGAAATCGCCAATCGCCTGGCAGGTCACACTTTTTATGGGTTTGCAGTCATTCCTTTTTTACTCATCCGTTGCTTGGTTACCGGAAATCATGCAAAGCCACGGTATGAATATTGCGGCTGCCGGATGGATGCTCTCATTGATGCAGTTCGCTGGACTTCCAGGCAACTTTCTAGCACCAATTATTGCAGGCAAAATGAAAGATCAACGTGCGATTGTCATTGTTATCAGTATTTTTTACACATTGGGAGTTTGCGGATTAATTATTGGAGGAAGTACAACGTTTCTTGTGATCTCAATCATTCTAATGGGACTTGCTTCTGGATCTAGTATTAGTCTTGCTTTGACGTTAATTGGATTACGAAGTGCAAACGCCAAACAAGCATCCAAACTATCAGGAATGTCTCAATCCCTCGGCTATCTTCTTGCTGCGTCAGGTCCAATTGTCATCGGATTGGTCTTTGACTTCTTTCATACATGGACAGCGCCATTGCTCTTATTCATCGTGATCCTAGCTGCGATGGTCATTACAGGACTTGGAGCTGGACGGAATCAATATGCAGTACGTGAATTAGAAGCCGGCAACTAAAATAATTAAAAAACAAGCGAAACAGACACGTTGTCCAGTTCGCTTGTTTTTTATTTTATTATGTTCTTGTCCTGTTAAAAGATCAGCTTAACGCCTCTTCAAGCGTCGCATACGTATATCCGAGATCACGTGCAACGGCTTCATAGGTTATTCTACCGTTTGCCACATTTAACCCAAGAGCAAGTGATGGGTTATCAAGCATCGCCTGTTTTGGTCCTTTATCGGCAATTTGTTTTGCGTACGGTATGGTCACGTTTGTTAGTGCGATTGTTGATGTACGTGGCACAGCACCGGGCATGTTGGCAACAGCGTAGTGGATAATACTGTGCTTTGTATACGTCGGATCATCATGTGTTGTGATCGTATCCGCTGTTTCAATAATTCCACCTTGGTCAATGGCGACATCAACCACTACACTGCCTGGTTTCATTGATTGAATCATTTGCTCTGAAACCAATTTTGGTGCTTTTGCTCCAGGTATCAGCACAGCTCCAATAACAAGATCAGCCTCTTGAACGGCCTCAGCAATGTTCAATGGGTTAGACATAATTGTGTGCACATCTCTTCCGAATTGATCATCAATCTGTCTTAATCGTTCTGCACTTAAATCAAGCATTGTCACATCTGCCCCAAGACCTACAGCGATTTTGGCCGCATTTGTGCCTACTACACCAGCTCCAATAATCGCCACTTTGCCACGCTTCACTCCTGGTACACCGCCGAGAAGAATGCCTTTGCCGCCTTTAGGTTTTTCTAAAAACTGTGCGCCGATCTGCGTTGCCATACGCCCTGCCACTTCACTCATTGGCGTTAACAACGGAAGGGTCCTGTTCACTTCAACCGTTTCGTAGGCAATTGCTGTTACACCACTATCAGCCAATGCTTTTGCAAGTTTTGGTTCAGCTGCAAGGTGAAGATACGTAAAGAGAATCAGTCCCTCGCGAAAATAAAGATACTCTGATTCTAAAGGCTCCTTTACCTTAATGACCATCTCTGCTGTTTGCCACGTTTCTTTTGCTGTTTGTACAATCGTCGCACCAGCGATTTCATATTCATAGTCGGAGAAGCCACTCCCTTCTCCTGCTCCAACTTCAATAAATAGCTGATGTCCTCCATCAACAAGTGTAGACACTCCAGCTTGGTGTGATAGCCACTCGGTTCTCATTGTTTTTGATTTCTTTTGGTATCGCAATAATCATATCCATTCCTCCTACACTCTACTATTCCCTTTTTTTAGTATAGTAAAAGAAGACCTGTCTGACATCGTGATATTTCCAAAACGAAAAACGCTCTATTTGTTTATTTTAACAAACAGAACGTTTTTATTTGTCCATCATGATTAGATCTAGGTAAAGACCCATACGATCGCTTGGATCCTTTAGTGAAAAGTTGCCGATACTTTCAAGGCGTTTGACTCTATAGGTTAAGGTATTAACATGTACATGAAGTTGCTTGGCTACCTCGTTCATATTGCCGTCTCGTTTTAAAAGTAAAACCAATGTCTCAAACAATTGTGTGCCTTGCTTCGTATCATAATCTTTTATTAATTCAATACCTGGATGTATACATATTGCCTCTGATAACTGATCAACGTATTTAAAAACACCAAGATCTTGGTAGATGTGGGCTGTATCAAGCTCTTCAGGGTACCTTTTTTTAAGGGAAAGAATGTGTATCGCCTCTTGATAACTTTTCGAAATGCTATCATACCCATTTACAAATGAACCACAGCAGCTCTCCTTCTGTTTGATGACAAAGCGCTCCTGAAGCTGCCCTGTAAGCTTCTGCAAAAACAGACGGCGATCTTGTACATCCTTTGCCTTCACTAAACAAATGAGCTTGCGATCGTCCCATAAAAATAATGGAATGGTGTCTTGATAAGAAGCTTGTAGCATGTACTCAATGTGGCGTTTTGATTCTTCATCCTGCTCTTCAAAGACTAAAATGCTTATAAAAACAGGATCATTAGATTGGATTTGGGCAAGATACAGCTCCGAATGGATCCTATCTGAATAATCACCCAGCAACAGCTGCCACAATAATTCTTGACGGCTTTTATGCGTTTGCTTTCGTTGCCTACTAAGCTTCAGAAGTTCTTGTTTCGCTGTTGCTGCTGCATCTTTTAACAATTCAATTTCAGTGTCTAACAGCTTTTGCTGATGATCCGATACCCAAATATAACCCAGGACCTCGTCATGCTTCCAAATCGAAACAGCCACCCGGCTCCCAAGACCAAACTCTTGAATTTCTGGCACTCGAACGGGTTCCCTTGTTTGATTAAGCGCAGGAATAATGCCGTCCTTCCAAAAACGATTAATGAGTTTTTCCGGAACTCGTCTTGATATAATGGTTGAGATTCTGGCTTCGTCTGCGCCATCACCATGCGTACTATATGCAAGTAGTTGATGGTTTGCATCTTCAATAGTCACCGGACAATGTAGATAAAAGCTAATCATCTCGGCAAATTCCTCAAGGGATCTAAAGGGTTGGCGAAAAGCGTGAGATGTTGTACGTGTCATAGCATTCCTCGCAATCATCGTGCTCAAGCTTTTTTTCCATTATAGCAAGCAGACAATCAGATTGACTATAGCTATTAGCCCTTCTCTTTATAAAGCTCAAGTGCACGCTTACGCATCGTAGAGTGGTCTACAATTGGCTTCGGATAATGCTTACCTATGATACATCCTGCTTCTTCTTGAGTGTCTTCTGGCATTTTTTCCGGGGCGTGAATATATTTTGTTGGTACATTCTTTAGTTCTGGCACATACTTACGGATAAAATCTCCTTCTGCATCAAAACGTTCGGATTGACGAGTGGGGTTAAAGATACGAAAGTATGGAGCCGCATCCGTTCCCGTTGATGAAGCCCACTGCCAACCACCAATATTAGATGCTGGTTCGTAATCTATTAGCATCTCTTCAAAATAACGCTCACCCTCTCGCCAGTCCATCAACAAGTCCTTTGTGAGGAAGGAGGCTACCGCCATGCGCAATCGGTTGTGCATCCACCCAATCTGATTTAATTGCCTCATGGCTGCATCAATGACCGGAAAACCCGTTTCGCCTTTTTTCCAGGATTCAAGTAGTTCTGCGTCTACATTCCACTCCATACCTCGATACTTTTCAATAAGCTCTTGATCTTTGCTCTCTGGAAACTGAAAATAGATCATATTATAAAAATCTCGCCATGCAAGTTCCTGGATATATGTATCTGGTCCTTGGGCATTGGCTTGATCTGCAAGCTCATCCACAATCGTATGATAAACGGTTCGAGCTGAGACGGCACCTGTTCGCAAATATGGCGATAACATGCTTGTACCTGTTAACGCAGGAAAGTCACGATTTTTCTTATAATCATACATCCTGCTATGAGTAAACTCCTCTAATCGATTAAGTCCATAATCCTCTCCTGCATACTTCCACTTACCGGTTTTTGTCTCCATTAATTTTTGATAAGCGTTTGTCCCTCTTTTAAAAAGATCTCGTTGATCAATTGCGTATTCTTTCATTTTTTTTAGATCAATTTTTTGGATAGACGGCTTTTGTAGCTGCTGCCATTGCTTATAGTAAGAAGAGAACACCTTGTATAACTGCCCATCCTGCTTCTTCACTTCTTCTGCTCCATGAATCGTATGATCGATACAAGGGTAGATCGCAACTGAGGTTGATTCAAAGAAATCCTTCACCTCTTGATCTCTTTTGGCACCTCCACCTGTCTCATCCACGTTAAAAAAGAACTGATCGAGATCTGACACCTGATCTTGCAAGTGACTAAACGCTTGCTCCATGCTCCCCGTCACAAAATGAATCGGCAAGCCTTTTTCTTCACATTTTTCCACATGTTTCATTAATGTCTCATAATAATAATCGTGCCTAGCTGTAAAGGTCTCATTTAAAGTAGGCTGAATATAAAATAAGGCAAGTAGTGCATCCTCCTTGCCTAATGAAGCTACCGCCTTCGATAGTGCGGTATGATCATGCAAACGCAGATCTCTTCTAAACCAAACAACAGTTGTACCCATTTTTCCCCCGCCTTTATTAACTCAATTCTTTTCTATTTCCTTCTTTTACACAATCTAAACAGATCTAGACTTAACTCAGATAGTGGAATTAATTAACATGTTTCAATTCTGTGAAATAAGGAATTGTAGAAGTAACAAAACGTGAGAGGATGATAAAAACATGGTACGTACAATATTAATGATTATTGGTGCAATTGTAGTAATAGGTGCTGTCCTTTCATTTGTATTTTAATAAAAGGTTGTCGCAATTATACATCAAAAAGAAGCTGTCCCAAGTGGTTGGGGCAGCTTTTGTTTATTTACGACCGTGTTAGATATTCTCCCTTTTTTAACACAGGAGGATCGAGTGTGATGGTTTCTGGGTATTTGATGCCTTGTCCTGTGTTTAGGATAACCACCGTTTCTTCTTCCCCTATCCATGCCTTCTGCTTCAGCTCTCGAGCAGCAGCAAAGGCAGCGGCACCCTCTGGGCAGATAAAGGCTCCTTCTAGTTCTCCAACTCTTTGGAGTTCCTTCAGCATGGTTTCATCATCAATCGCGATGGCACAACCATTTGTTTTGTAGATTGCATCTAGCACAAGGAAGTCTCCAAGTGCTTTTGGTACATTAATTCCAAAGGCTTGTGTTGTTGAGTTCTCCCAAAATTCGGAGGACGTCTTTTTATCCTGCCAAGCTTGTACAATTGGTGCGCAACCTGTAGCTTGTACCGCCACTAATCTTGGAAGATTGCCTTCAACCCAACCCATTTCCTTTAGTTCCAGTAAGGCCTTATAAATGCCGATCAAACCAACTCCGCCACCAGTTGGGTATAAGATCACGTTTGGCATCGACCAATTCATCTGCTCAGCAAGCTCAAGCCCCATTGTTTTTTTGCCTTCTATCCGGTAAGGTTCTTTTAATGTAGATGCATCGTACAATCCATAATCCGCTACAGCTTGAGCGACAACCTTACCCGCATCACTAATTAGTCCATCAATTAAATGAAGATTTGCACCTGCTACCACACATTCTCTACGTGTAATCTCCGGTGCATCAACTGGCATGACAATTGTTGCTTTTATATCAGCACGAGCTGCATAAAGGGACCAGGCTGCTCCAAGCATTCCCATTGGTCGGCATCGCAATTTCTTTGATACCTAACTCCTTGGCTTTTGAGATTCCAACAGCTGCTCCTCTGGCTTTAAAGGAACCGCTTGGCACCATGCCCTCATCCTTCATATATAAATGAAACAAACCCATCTCTTTCCCAAGCTTTGTCATGGGTACCAGTGGTGTCATGCCTTCTCCAAGACTAACAACATGTGCCGTCTCTTCAACCGGTAATAACTCATGATACCTCCATAACGTGTTTTCTCGATCTGTAAAAACACTTGGGTCGAGCTCTTGTGATAATGTCTCTAAATCATATCTCACTAATAAAGGAGATCCACACTCACACAGATGGTGCACCTCATCTTTGTGATAAGTTAGATCACATTTTGGACATTCTAGATGTGAAACATAGCTGTATCTCATGCCTAATCCTCCCTCAATACTCGTCTACTTTCCCCTTCAAAAAAAAGCTGTACCAGTCACAAGGACACTAGGTACAGCAATGAACTCAAAATGATTCTATTAATCTTGTTGATCTTTGAGATCACTAATATCATCATTTAGTTTATCAATTTCATCCTTCTTCTCATCATCGTCTAAATCATCATCATCTTCAACCTTTTTAATGTCTTTCTCTTTAATTCGGATCTTCAGACCTATGTCTTCTAGTTCATTCGACTTTTTCCATGCTTCATCCAGGTTATCTTCTTGGTAATAACTCTCAGCCGAAAGCTTTTGCGCTCGCTCGCTATCACTCAATTCCCCATTTGCAAGTTCATGGACTCGTTCAAATTGACGATCATTCCATGCTTGCTCAAGCTGAACATATGGTGACTTAGACTCAATGGTCATAAGTGTCTCTCTAGCAGCATCAGAATTGAGTGCCACAAGTCTTGATGCTGTATCAGCTGCATACGCTCCATCTAAGCTTGCTGCTTTGACCACCACTTCTGGATTATCATGACCAATATACAATCGTTTTAATGATTCCTTATCTTGATCAGTAAGATCTCCCATCGATTCGAAGGCTTCGATCGCTTGGTCCCGTTCACCAACTCCCAATAGGCGATACGCTTCTAAGCTTTGATCTTGAGAACTCACCGTTGTCTGCAGTTCTTCTTTCTCCGTTTCGAGTGCTGCCACTTCATCACTTGATTGTGCAGTTACCTGACTCACTTGTGAGCTCGCTCGATCGGCCAAGACACTATAGGTTAAGATAACGCCAATTAGAAGGCCGGCCACAATCGAACCAATTAATGTCATATAGCTTTTCTTCGCCGGCTTTTTAGGAGCTTCTTGAGTCTTTGCTTGAGCCTGCTGTGGAGCTTGGGGTGCTTGTTGGTAAACTGGTGTAGCTGGCTGAATTGGTGCCTCTTGTTGTACCAGTGCTTCTGGTTCTGGCTTTTTCACTGGTACAGGTGCTGGATAGATTTCCGCTAACGCAGCCTCTAACTCATCAAGTGATTTTGCTGCAAAAAGTGCACCAGTTAAGCCTTCATCCGATTGAAGCTCACCCAATCCTCTTTCGATCAAATCTTCAAAGGTGTGAGTCGTAAAAAGTGAGATAATTAAGCATTTTAAACGATACACAAATACTTTGCTTTCGTGTTGCTCTGGTGGCAGGACAGCACGTATGCCTCGATGAGCAAATTTGACATCCCCACTCTCATCCGCATAAATATTTACAGGATCCACATATGTAGTGAATTGACTACCTTCAATCCGGCGAATCCGAAGAATATTCTTGGCTATCTCTTGTTTTTGCTCCTGACTTAACCCAGTCCAACTACTTAAACCTTTATACCCTTTAGGTAAATGATAACGGATCGTTAAGATCTCTTCTTCAATGCCATATGAAGAACACTCTAGAAAAATTTCATCTGCACGGCTTAGCTCTTCCAGCTGTTCCTCCGCTTGTACACGAGTTTCTTTAACCGGTAGTTCCACCAAAATCTCTTCTATTCCTTCGATTATTGTACCTTTAGGTAATGAATGACGAGCCACCTTGATCCCTCCTACCATTGTGTTTTTAAAATTGGTCGATAAAAATATAGAGTATAACAGCAAGTAAAAAGACGGATGAAGCAATATAGGATGTAATCAACCAGCCTTTTTTAGCTTGCCTCTCCATTTGTCTAACCAGCTGTGATTTAGCCTTTTCCAATCGCTGTTTTAAATCTTGTGCTGATTGAATTCGTTTCTCTGGTTCATGCCTGGACAAGCTGGTGAATGATTTTAGCAACGTCTCTGCTTAAGCCCTTTCGAAACGTTCGAAGAGGCTTTTGAGTGATGTACACAAACTTCCCACCTGATAAGAAAAAGTACATTAAGGAACCAAGTGAAAATAAATCAGTTCTTGTATCAGATTGCCGTTTCTCAAACTGCTCTGGTGCTGCAAAACCAACCGTACCAATTTGCAACGTATCCTTTACTTTGTGCACGTCATACCGTCGTGCAATACCAAAATCAATCAGCTTAAGCCTTCCATCCTTCGTCAGCATCAGATTACCCGGCTTTAGATCACGATAAATGATCGCAGGCTTTTGTGCATGAAGATATTCAAGGATCTCAGTCAATTGAATAGCTAGATCAAGCACAAACAGCTGTGAAAAAGGTTTGGTACGATTCTCAAACAGCTTGGAGTAAGGACTCGCCATCTATATACTCTTGAACAAGATAGACATAGCGTTTATCATTTGAGTAAAAAAAGTCTGCAATCTGCGGCAGGTTTTCATGCTGTAATTCACTCAGCACTCGTCCCTCTGATGACAATCTGCGTGCCATTTTTTTGTCCATATCCGCTATTTTTACTGCCCATTGCTTGGACTCATCCTGCAAATCTGCAGCTAGGTACACAATGGCCATACCGCCTGAGCCAATATGCCGTATGATTTTGTATCTCTCGCGTAAAATCTCTCCAGCTTCTAGATGAATATCATGTTTTGCCATGTCCTCACCTAGCTTTCTTTCGCTTCAGAAAAGGAGAGAGCCAAGAAGTAAGAGACCGTTCCTCCACAAAAGGAGCTTGTGAGTCAACAGGCATATGACGGACCAGCAGCACCGTGATATTATCGTACGCACCTGAATAATTAGCTAATTTTACAAGGTAGTCGGACATCGATTGTAGATCGGTATATTCATTTTCCAGACCACGTAGAGTTTGAGTCATCTCCTCATCTGAAAATAAGGAATAAAACCCATCACTACAAAGTAGAAACAAATCACTCGCTTGATACACACCAAGCTGCTCATTTACTTTTATGCCCTTCTCAATGCCCAAACACTGTGTTAACACATTACGTTTATGATGAGTTCTGGCCTGTTCCCTGGTTAGCAGCCCTCTTTTAATCTGCTGCTCTACCCATGAATGGTCCTCCGTCAGCTGAATCAAATCCGATTCGCTTTCAAGAGATTCCGTATCCTGTTCCTTTAAATCAAGTGGTTGATTTTGCCTAAAGTAGTTTTGTAATCCCGATTGGTTGCCTGTTAGCTGATAAATTCTGCTGTCACCAATATGTGCTACGGCATATTGACCTTGAAACATAAACAGTATCGATAGCGTGGTTCCATTTTTAGAACCATTCGCTAACAGTTTTTGATCAATCGTTTCAAGTAATGGTTCAACCTCACTCATGAGTTGCTGTAGGGGTTGCTCACTTCGCATCGTGCGTTTTATGCGCTTATCCCACCACTGCTCAAGTACTCTTTTGGCTAGCTGACTAGCCGCCGCCCCATTCTCTGATCCACCCATACCATCAGCCACAGCAATCATCAACACCTGCCGCCTTTGATCATCCTCAAACACACGCCAAATATAGGCATCTTCATTTTCTATTTTTACCGGACCAGTGTCCGTAGACAGACCTATCTGCCAATTGGGTTGTGCGTCCATAGATGTCTACTCCCACTTAAATTCATACGTCGCTTTTCCAATTTGAATCTTGTCACCAACCTCAAGTGAGTGGAGCTTATAAGGAACCAAAACCTGATCATTCACTTTGGTGCCATTTTTTGATCCTAGGTCTTTGACACTGTAGCTATTTTCAATCCGAACAAACTCTATATGCATCCGAGAAACACCCGTACTCTGCTCCACATATTGGGAGGAGTCAGAATTACGTCCAATCACAAAGTTGCTCTCAGATATCGTCAGTTCCTCAGGACCGTTTTCACGCTCAATGTGTAAGGTTGGCCACGTCATCACTTCTTCTACAGCTTGTTCCTCCTCCTCTTCAAGTAAAACCGTATCATCTGATAATAAGCTCGTATCCACACCATAAGATGGCTCTGCAGGAACACTTGGAGCTGGCTCAGGAGCTACCGCAGTAGCTGTCTGCGTAACAGGAGTTGCTGCAACCGGACTAGCCTGTGGTTCTGGCATAGAAACAGGCTGATTCATTACCGGCGTAGGTGTTGATGGCGTTTGATACACACCCTGGTTATAGCTTGGTGATTGATTATAACTTGTGTAGCCACCATTAACAGATTGTTGCTGATTCAAATCGCGACCGGCTGCCACTTCCTTTTTCGGTTGTTCTTCTTTTGCACCCGTTGCTTTCTTATAGAAAAAGCATAGAAAGATTACAGCAGCGATAATAACTACTGTTAATGCGATACTTGAAAGGAACGCCACTCCGCCATAATTAAAGCCTAATAGCTGCCAAACAATCACAATTCCAAGGAGTCCAAAAACCGCTGTATAGAGTTTGTTTTTACCAGTCAATACCTGTTCCTTTTTCCCAGTACTAGCTGGCTTTTTAGCTTTCTCTTTTTTCGGTTTCTTTGACTTTGGCTCAGCAGACTGGTCTGATGACTTTTGTTGCGAGTTAGCATATTGATTCGTTCCAGATTGTTGCGAGTAGGAAGGTGAGTATGATTGCTGCTGTTGCTCTTGCTGGATAGATGGTTGACCTGAATGTTGGTCTTGCTGCTGAGTATAGCCTTGTGCAAAACCAGCTTGAGGGCGGAGTTGTTGTTGCCGTAATAGTAACTCCTTTAAACCAGCGAAACTAAAAGAAACATCCTCTGTATACGAAGCCAGATGATTAAACTCCGTTCCTTGAAGACCATTTACCTTTTTACCTACACGAAGTAGTAATGACTTTAACTCCTCGGTTGCTGTATGCTCCTTCTCAAGCTCTTGAACAGGCAGATACGTGACGTAGAGATGCTGAAGGTTCTTTCCAATATAAATGTAGTCCTCTTGCAAGACATATTGATGCTCATTCAGCATGTACAATTTACTTTGTTCAAGCGTATTAATGATTGATAAAAATAAGTGATAAAATTCATGAGACGTCAATGATTTCTGTTCTAAGTATTCGGAAAGTGGTTGTTTCGCCGTCACATCAAAATAAAGACGAACATTAAAATCAACTTCTTCCACAGATAAGGGCAGAAGATTCGGAATCTGATTCGACTGCATCATCTTTAATTGAAGCGGAATTAAATCATCACCCTGCAGACGACGTTCCCCTTTTTCCCCAACAATCATATGACGACCATTCTTTTGCTGAAACTCATACTGTAATCCATAAATGGAATGACCCATTCGTTCTCCTCCTCTTTCCATAGACCCATAATTTAAGCAAACACTAAAAAGTAATAAGCAGTGAACACAGCCGGCGCCACCGCATACATAAACGGAATACGTGTACTACGATTCACCTTATAATCCTCTAGATGAGACAAATCCTTAGATGTAATGGAACCAATTAATGCGAATAGCCCCCCAGTCATTCGACTAAGGAAGGTTCTCGTAAATAGTAAAATAATGATGCCAATAACGCCCCCGAATACAATCGAATACATCATGAGATGAAGCACTACCTCCGTCCCAGCAATAGCCCCAAACGCAGCGAACAACTTCACATCACCAGCACTTAACACACGAAACACATATAATAGAAGAAAAATACCAGTAGCCACTAAAAATCCAATGCCAGAGAAGATCAACCCATCGATGCCACCAGAAATCAGATGATACACCAACCCAAACGCCACGCCACTTACCGTCAACCAGTTCGGCAACTTGTGATAACGAATATCTGTATAAAGAGCAACCAACATCAAAACCACTAAGACATAATCATGAAATTGCAACAAACGCCTTTTCCCCTCCTTCCATCCACAAATGCAATGAATACTCTTGATTTTCAAATATATTCATAGTATTTCCTGTATTTCTCATTCCCTCTTTCCAAAAACCTAATCCTATTGGACGAGAATTTTTTAATGACGAATGACACGGCTTAGCTTAATTAACAAGAATGTATAAAGCTTGTTTGTTCAGATATGAAGTGTCATCGGGAAAGAGAGTTTTCTATTCTATTTCGCTTTTTTCAAAAGTAAATCGAATATGATTTTTTGCGGCACCTGACGCTACTAGGCCTCCAGTTATTCGTAGATAGTTTTCTTGATTTTCATATGCTTCGTATATTACTTGGCCAGTCAATTCTTCACCTGGAGCTAATGTTCCTTCAATATTATCTAAACTGTCAAAGTACTGAGAGTCATCCGGGAATCCCGACACCTCCAGATCATCAGTAAACTCCATTACCCCAATTGAATCTCAGCGTCTATATCTTCTTCCCCTTCATTTTTCACCGTGTAATTAACCAGTATAAAGTAATCATGTTCTGGCAATTCATCTTCAATTCATCTTCAATTCATCTTCAATGTCATTTAGTATCTCGACTTAATTTACGGTAATTGAATAGGTTCCAATAGTAGTTTCAACCGTTCCAGTGTCCCCAATAGAAAGATCTAGCTTGGTCCTCAAAGCTTCCACTAGCTAGTACACTATCAGATTCATCATCTGTAGCTTCATCCTCTTCACTCGTTTCTTCATTCACTTCGCTGTAGTTCCCTCAGATTCATTACTTTGTAGGTTCGTTTCCTCTGAAGCAGAAGGCTCATCATTATTACATGCAACTAATACTGTAAAAGTAGCTATAGTGAGCGTACTCAGTTTTATCTGTTTCTTCATTTAAATAGATGCCTCCTTGTATAAGTTTAATTGTGAATGTTTTCTATTCTATTTCGCTTTTTTGAAAGGTAAACAGAATATCATTTTTTAATCCTCCTGATGCAATAAGTCCTTGATGAGCACGCACATAAAATTCATCAGCGTCATATATATTGTAAAGAACTTCGCCTTTAGCTTTTTCTCCTGGGTCTAATATGTTATCTTCAAATGATTCCAAACTATCAAATTGACCTGAGACATCTGATTGTCCTGAACCTTCTAACCAGTCCGTAGCCTCTACAGTTCTCATAGACTCCCATACTTCTATAGATTCCTCTCCAACATTCTCGAGTGTATACTCTACTAATAAATATGCTTCGAGCTGTGAACTCTCACCTTCAATTTCTTCTTTGAACTGCACATTATTAAGAGTGACCTTATACATTCCAATTGTTGATTCAATTATAGCTGTATCTCCGATTTCTAAATTCATCTGATCCTCAGCAGAATTTTTCTCATCTTGATTATCCTCTTTGTCCTGCTCAGAACTAATGTCTTCATTATTTTCTTCTTCATTAGTAGAGTTCTCTTGTTCTGTAATCTCTGGTTCATTATCCACGCTGCTTTCTTCTGATTCATTAGCAGTACTTAATTCTGACGCCTGCTTGTCACTACCTCCACACGCTGTGAGAATTCCAATACTCACCAACATACTCGCGCTTATTTTTATGTACTTTTTCACAGTCTCATCTCCCCACCCAGCAAATAAATTTGATCATAATTCTATATTAGTTTTTATTTTCCATTTAAAATCAAAGCCTATCTTTAAACTTCGAGCATTAAGTTCATTGCTTATCTATGATTCGGTGTTTTACTCTATGAACCTACCCAAATTCGTTCATAAGCCTTCTCTTTTAACACAATCGTTTTATTCACAAAAGGCGCTGTAATTTCTAATTCATACGTTGCAATCATACCTAAATAAAGAGAGGTTGTGCTGTTTGGATCAGGCAAATCTGTTATTTCTACTTGAATATTATCCCCACTAAAAAACAAATCTGCATTTGATTCTTTATATTTTGTTTTAACTACTTCAGTAGATGCACTCTCTGCTGCATCTTGAAAATAGGAAGTTGGATCAAAACCAACGGAATCGAATACAAAATTTAATAGTGTTTTAACATCACCTAATTGAACCTTATTGTTTGTATACTCTTCTATTTTGGAGTTGGCTTTAGTCTCTGCTGCCCCTGAAGCTACTGCAATTGGGTAAGCAGAAGTAGCAAAGATCTCCGTTGTTTCACTTACTGCTTGTTTTAAAGCCATATCAGCAACCGAGATGCGTATAATTGTGGCAAGAAAAACAACAAATAATAAAAAGAATGGCATGACCATAGCTGCTTCGAGAGTTAAGCTACCTCGTTCATCACGGATGAAATTTTTAATCATATCTTCACTCCCTTTTTGATTCCAAATCAATACGAATTACGCACCGTACTTCGTATTGATTTAGAAGGGAATCTGTTTAAAACAGATTCCCTAGATCTATTACTCGATTTCGCTTTTTTGGAAAGTAAATCGAATTTGATTCTTAGCTGCCCCAGAGCCTACAAGTCCCTCAGTAACTCTTAGATAGTATTCATCAGCATCATGTGCATTATATAGAGCATCACCAGTTACTTCGTCTCCTGTAGTTAATAAGCCTTCAATTGAATCTAAACCTTCATAGTACTCAGCATTATCAGAGAAACCTGTTCCTTCAAGGAAATCTGTAGCCTCTAAAATATTTATGGCATCTCTTGCATCTACTTCTTCTTCACCAACATTCTTAACAGTAAAATTCACAAATAAGAAAAAGTCTAAATCAGACAATTCGCCATTAACATCTTCCATAATTTCAACATCATTAACTGTAAACTCAAATATTCCACCAAGAGTTTCTACAGTTCCCGTATCACCAATGCCTAGATCAAGTTGGTCATCAAAATTCCCTTCTGCAAAAATGCCATCTGCATCGCCATCTGCATCGCCATCTGCATCGCCATCTGCATCGCCATCTGCATCGCCATCTGCATCGCCATCTGCATCGCCATCTGAATCTGAATCTGAATCCGAATCCGAATCGGCATCATCCATATCATTTTGATCATTATCATTATCATTTTCTTCTACACCGCTAGAGTTATTAGATCCTGTACCTTGTGATTCTGTATTATCCTTGGTATCTTCTGTATTGCAGGCAGCTAACATGCTAGCAACGAATAGACTAGAAATTAATAGTTTAGTTTTTTTCATCTCTCATTCTCCTTAATATGAATATATTGCTTTTTTCCTAATCCTGAATTCATTTCCGTTCATTTGTCCATCTAAGATCCCTGTTTTTCCTAACATATCTGCTACTCCAGGTAGAAACCATAATTCAACACTTGCTTCTACCTCGCCTTCTATATAAGTTGCAGTTTTCGTCAGATCATTTCCTGTTTTTTGGTCAATTCTAGCAAGTGTCCTTTGCATTTTGTTACCATTTGGATGAACAAAAAGAAATAATCTTAAATAATCCCCATATCCAGTCATAAAGTCTCGACCCTTACCAACATCAATAAAATTAATTGGTCTGTCATTCATAATTTCCGCGAAATCTCTCGTCGTTTCAATTAATGCATACGCTGTAGCAAATAACAAAATGAATTTTCCTGATTTCCTTACAAAATCATCTGTAAATGCTTCAATAAAATTCACAGCAAATCTGAAAGCATATAATTCACCTAGCGCCGCACCAACATTTAATTGAGGAGTGGGTTGGCCATAAAGGATATATTCTATTTCTGATTCTGTAGACCCACCAGCTTTTAAACCTCTTGATGTAAACTTATGATGATTAAAGCGCATCATAATGTACTCATTAATATAAGCTCTGTCTCTCCCGTTAATTAAAACATCACCTATTGACCCGAATATTAGATCTACAATGTTCATAGAACTATCTGCTAGATCTTCTTTTGTTTCTGTTTTTAACTCTTTTTGTTCAATTTCGTTCTCTGCAAATTCAATGTATCTACTTTCTCTTTCTTTTAACTGTGCATAATTATTAAAGTCAACAACTAACCCAGTGAATTCCTCAATTTGTTTTTTTGCTTTATTAAATTCAGTTTTAGCTTCATTTTCTTTTGCCTCTACCCCTTCTTCTTCTTTTAATTCGGGAATATTGTTCGTTGCAGTAATGACATCCTCCATGAAATCTTTAGCCTTGATAAAATCTTCAACTTTCCCATCAATTGTTGAGATATGTAGAGCAGACAATAAAGTCTGTTCTAATCTACCACTTTGGATTTCTTGTAATTTTTCCTTTAAAAATTTATCTAAGGCATCTCCACCTCGGTCAGTTAAAGTTAGATAAATAGCAGCGTCAAGCGGTTCCTCTACATTAGTAAAATATTCGTCTTCCAAGATTAACTCCTCTAAAGCCTCAATCGCTCCATTCAAACCTTCTGCAGCACCTGAAGCATCAACAGCTTGATTCTCAGCCATACCTTGAGCTTCTTTGGCATTATTATAATCATCTTTTTCATTATGTTCATTAATTTTTTTAGCTGCTTTTTCATTTAGATCCTTTGCTTCTTTTAATTTCTTCTCAGCTTCTATTAAATGCTTATTTAATGCTTGTAAATCAGTATTTAGCTTTTTAATAACATTCTCTGCTTCTTTTTTAAAAGATTCAATCTGTTCTTTTAGCTTATCTCTTTCTTCTTTTTCTTCATCACTTGCATCTTCATCAAGCTCTTTCTCTAATTCTTTTTTAGCCTCTTCAAAATCCTTTATACTGTTTGCAATACAGCAAGACTATTAGCCTCAGGAAAAAGTCTAGAGCTACTTCCTTCAAAGTTAGTCTCTAAGGTTTTACTTTTTTCTTGTGCTTTTGTTACTTCTTCTCTTACTTTTTCAAGTGCTTCTTCCCGATCATCAATTAACTTTTGAACCTCTGCTGCAACGTCAACGAAGTTAGATGCTTCTTCCATTTCATTAGAGACCGATAAAAAACCTTCAAGAATAGCTGATCCAATTTCTAATGGCGCCTTATATTTCATGTCCTCAAGAATTTGATATTCAAAGGTATCCTTAGAAGCTACCATCATATCTTCGTTAAAGCTTACACTTGCAGAATCATCCACTAGCCGCGTATCAGCAAACCTAAAGTAATCGCCTTCCCCGGTATCTAAATGTTCTCTGACCACTTTTTCAAAAATATCTGCTTCATCGCCTTTAAATCCGAATAACCCATAGCTACCCATCATTGATTTATCAAAGCTAGACATAGTGGATCTCGCTGCAGCTTTTACCGCCTGATCTACCTTACGTTCTGCTGTCATGATTCGAATATAATCAATGAGTACCGCATTAAAAATAAAAAGGAGAAGCGTAATCATGATGGCATAAATAGAGACAGCTCCATTTTCACTGATTATAAATTTATGGAATGCTTTTCTTAGCCACTTTTTCATACTCTTCTCCCCTTTTTAATATCAACTGCCTGATTTACCAAAGAATTTTTTAACATATGTTCCGTACCCGCCTGCTTTTTTAAAAAAGTACATCGCAAATTGTGTATCACGAACTAATTCGACTGGCTCTGTTACAGCTCTAGATGCCTTAGCAGTTAAGACATCCGTACCTAACAAACTTGTTACGGATGATGGCATAGGTATTGGTTGTGTTAATTCAACTTGTATTTGACTACCGATTAAACCATTTGAGTACGTTACTGATCCACTTGAGACCCCAGGTATATCAGAAACTAATTCATTTCGTTCTTTAGCTCCTACTAAATCATTTCCTGGAGCATCAAATCCAAATTGCTCAAAGAAATTATTCGAGGTAAGTCTCCAGTAAAGACCATCTCCATTATCAGTTGTGTACTGTTCGAACTCTCCCGTCTCTACATCCTTGGAGCTATTATTCCAAACATATGCAACCTGATCTGCAATCCGATTGGCTTCGAATTGCAAAACAGATTTATAGAATATCACCATACTGAAGAAAATCATCATCATGGTTGCAATTAAGATTGCTGGAAACAACATGCTAGCTTCTAGAGTCATGACACCATCTTCGTCATCTTTGAAATCTCTAAAATGAGATTTCATATTCAATCAATCCCCACCTTCTTGGAAGCTTTTCACTTGAGTTCCTCCAAATTCAACTAATCCATCTACCCAATCCATGATCTGTTTTCTAAAAGTTAGCGCTATAACAACAATGACAGCAATAATCAATAAGATTTCTAAAGTTTGTAGGCCTTCTTCTTCATTCCAGAATTTTTTGAAAAAACTTGTGATATTAGACATTGTATTACCTCCAGGTTTTTTTATATTTACAAAATGGTTAATGCTGGGTACCCAACAATAATCATTACTGCAACAAAAATTAGAATTAACGGAAAAACAAGTTTTGATGATGCTTCTTCACCTTTTGTTTTTGAAACGTTCTTACGCTTCTCCCACAATGTGTGGGAAAGCTCTCTGAGAGATAGAATAAGATCCTGCCCGCCCTTACGATAGTTTAAGAGGACTGTTGTAGTGAAGATGGAAACTTCCTGAATGGAGCACTTTTTACTAAATTCATTTAAAACATTTGGAAAAGGTTCATTACTTGTTAACTTATTTACAGCGACCTTTAATTCTAGATAGAGAGGCGATTCACTATCTTGTTTTAATTCAACACATCGTACAATTGCTTGTTGAACTGTTTCCCCCGCATTAACTAACAAAATGATCTTATTTACAACTTCAGGTAGCTCCATAAGAATCTGATTTTTTCTTTCCTTCTCTTTGTTGTTCAACTGATTGATCATGACGGTTGGCAAAAGAATAGAAAACATTAATCCTACCATTAGCATGACATGATCGTTTTGCAACATAGCAAGTAAAAAAGATCCAAGAAGACCAACCAACACAATTGAAACTAATTGTGCAATAAACATTCGCGTATGCTGCAGAGCATC
Organism: Alkalicoccobacillus plakortidis; assembly: GCF_023703085.1. NCBI lineage: Bacteria > Bacillati > Bacillota > Bacilli > Caryophanales > Bacillaceae > Shouchella > Shouchella oshimensis. The sequence goes on from NZ_JAMQJY010000003.1 coordinate 112,251, forward strand.
TTTTGTACCATATAAACTAATCATTTTTTGCTGGATATGAGCTACCTGGCTGTGAAATCTCTCCATTACCTGCAACTTAAATAAAACATGTAGTGAGACAGGTGCCATAAACATTAACGAGTATTTGCCGTCAAACTCCTCAACCAAGTGAGTGTACTTATTTCTTGAGGCAATCGATAATAAAAAGTAGGTCACAATTAGAACCGCAAGAAATGCACCATAAACAATCAAAGGTCATCACACCTTTACATTCATTATTTTTTGACTGAGCCAAAATGAGAACACAAGAATTCCTAAACAGATGGTCATTATTAGCGGTCCTGCACCTGGCCATGTGTACATAGGATTAAGATAATCCGCTGCAGAATATTTAAGCAAAGCAATCATCCCTAAAGGAGCAACAGCTAAGATTCTCGATTCGAATTTCTTTTGCGCAATCATTACTTGTACTTCCTGCTGAATTTCAATTTTTTCACTAATAACATCAGATGTTCTTCTGATAACCTCAACTAGATTTCCACCCGTTCGCTTACACGTAAGGAATACATCAGCAAAATTAATGACGTCCTCAATATCTGAACGAATCGCAAAATCTTCTATAGCTCGTTCAATGGTTTCGCCATTCTCAACGCGACGGTTAATGATCTCAAATTCCTTGATGATGTACGTATTTGGATCTGGATATAGAAGCTTTAAATCGTTAACTACTTCACGAAAACTATTTTCAATTGATCGTCCAGCTGCTAAAGAAGAGGACAATGAGGCAATGGCTTCTTTAAACTGTAGAGATAGCTTTTCTTTTCGTTTAGACAGTAAGATCTTCCGTTGAATTTTTGGATAGAATAGTCCACCTGATGCTACTATTCCAGCTAGAATAATATTCTCGTAGAATAGAAAGCCAATAAAATATAGAACAGCTCCAGCTAAAATCGCATAAAATAAATATTGCTTGAGGCTTAACCTATAATCACCATAGTTAGTCAAATGACTCTCTGTTGCATTTCTAAATTCCTTAGGAGACAAAGACCTGAGCGCTTTTACTCGTTTTGCAAAGGCACTGGGTTCGGGTATGGTATCGATCTTAGCTGCTTCTTCCTTCTCTTTTTTCTTCCGACTAACCACAACGTAAATATAAAACCCCACTAATATCGGAACGAGTATTAAAGGTAGCAAATCCGCATTCAATTCGTCTCACCTACTTTAATCGTTTCCTCGTAGATTCCGGCTTGTTTTAGCTTGGCAACGGATTGGAGCTTGTTGCCGGTTGGTTTTAGTCTTCCAATGACTTCTCCTTTTGGCCCTTCCTCTTCTTCTACAAATTCAAAGAGTGGATTGACTTGGATCTCGCCGTTTTCCAGGTCGAGTAACTCACTAATTGAAACGACTTTACGTGAGTGATCTCGTAGTCTTGAAAGGTGAACCATAATTTCAATGGCTGAGCTGATTTGTTTTCGAATCACCTCAACTGGTAGGTTTGCTCCACTTAAGACCATTGTTTCTAAACGACTGAGCATATCTGTTGTCGAGTTGGCGTGACCTGTTGATAAGGAGCCGTCATGTCCAGTGTTCATGGCTTGAAGCATATCAAGTGCTTCTGCTCCACGTACCTCCCCAACGATGATTCGGTTAGGGCGCATCCGCAGGGATGTTTTGATGAGTTCTCGTATGGAGATTTCACCTTTACCTTCTGTGTTGGCGTTTCGGGTTTCGAGACTAACCAAGTTTGGAATTTTGTGAATTTGTAATTCGGCTGAATCTTCCAGAGTAATAATGCGCTCATTCGGCGGAATGAAATTAGACAGCACGTTAAGAAATGTTGTTTTCCCTGATCCTGTCCCGCCACCGATAAAGATGTTGTACTTAGCCTTAACGAGATTGTTGAGGAAATCAGCTGCTTCCTGCGTGATCGCTTCATAGGCAATTAAGTCTTCAATCATCAGCGGACGCTCTGGGAATTTCCGAATGGTGATAACCGGTCCCTTTAAGGCAATCGGTGGGAGTACAACGTTTACCCTGGAGCCATCTTGTAGTCTCGCATCTACTATGGGTGAGGATTCATTAACCACTCGGTCGACTTTTGAAACAATCGCCTGGATAATATCCTCAAGCTTTTGCTGACTCTCAAATTCCACTTCCATCTGGGAGACCTTCCCGTTGCGCTCAATAAAGACTTCTTTGTGGCTGTTCACCATAATCTCCGTAATCGACTTGTCTTCGATTAGGGGCTGTAAGACGTCATACCCTCGGAAGGAATGATAAATGCGATCAACAAGCCATTTCATTTCTGCAGACTTTAAGCTATGCTCCTGTGCATATTCAAAAACAGCGTTCTCCACGTGCTCCATCAACTTATCATTTGGAATGGAGTGCATCAGATCAAGTGTTTCTCTGAGTCTACTAATTAACTCGCGTATGACTTTATCATCAACCATTGGAAGCACCTTCTTTACTCGTTTCCACAAGTCCACGGATAATGGCAAGTAACTCTTGTGTGTAATGTGGATGAGAGAGCATCTGATCCCGGTCTACCAATGGATTCCATTCTTGTACATATGGAAGATAGCCTTTAATGGCAAAGTCATAGGCGATAAATGGTTCAGAGACATGCCCTGTAAACCGATTGACGATGAATTCAATTTTTTCTTGTACTCCATGACCTTTTCCGAGAAGGTTATCCAAATTCTTTAATAGCTCATTTGTTTTGTGAAAGCTCTGCATATCATTGTTTAACAACCAGAACAATTGATCACATGTTGCAAATGCAGCCTGACTTAAAATTTGGAAAGAGCTATCCATGTCAATCAAGATATAATCGTATTGGTCCGTAGCTGAAATGGTCTGAATCAGCTTCTGTATCTCCTCTTTTGTTGCCTCCAACATCTCCTCTGGATTCGTCGACCAATCGAAGTAGTCTACATTCATTAACGGATCATGTTTCTTTAAGGTTTCAACCTTCGACATCAATTGATGCGGTTTTGCCTTTAAATAATAGAACACCTGAAGGGACGGCTTATCCTCGTCAGACCTGAAGTACAGCTCTCTTGAGTTAAGGATTTCAAAGTTTAAATAAAAAACTTTTTTCCCCATGATCGCAAGTTGCCTTGACATGTTTGCAGCAAGTGTTGTTTTTCCAGCGCCTCCAGTGGCTGAATAGAAACCAATAACACTTGTGCGGCCAGTTGTTCCAGATGTACTGTCTAACGCTTTATTTTGTTCATAATATAGCGATAACAATTCAGATAATAGCTGTGTAACCGGTTGATATTTAAATAACTGATTATTGTTTGTGATGTTCTTTTTGGCCTCTTCTAGATATAAGACAATGCCTTTAAATGATTCTAATCTTTCTTTTTTGTAGAGCTCTGGCTTAAGCAAAATAAGATCGTAATGCTCTCCGGTTTCAAGATAACGACCTAGGCTCTCTTCACTTGTACATAGCTTCATATCGAACTGATTTTTTGCATCTGAAGAAAGAACGTATTCTCCAAAGGATTGTAAAAAAGCGGAATCATGGTCTGCGACAATAAGTTTGATTTTTTTCATAGCCGTCACCTGCTTTCTGTATATAAAAGTCATTTGCTAGTATTTCTTAGTAGAATAAATGTAAAATTCCAAGAACATATTTGATTGTACTAGATTTCCAATTAAAATGACGCATTTTGGATATAAACAGGAAAAAGGTCTTGTAGCACTAAAATAGTACTAGATGATCTTCCATCTATCTGTATTTGATCTGATTCCCTTGACTCATAAGCTTTTTCTATCCTTCCATTTTTATCTACGTTTTACCAGATACCCCTCCCGTTGGGTCTGAAACATATAATTTACCTATTTCACGTAATTTGATACTTTAGTCACAAAGGCTTACAGATTGCGGAATAACTATGTAAACACAATAAAACCAACAGATTCGCCTAACTAAATGAATCTATAATCTCATAATTAAGGATATAGAAGGAATTAATATGGAATTTTAAGGTTTTTAGACGAGACTATAATCCTTAATCGCCTCTACTTACCTACTGTTTTTTGTAGGTGCAAGCACTTTTTTATAAAGAATTTGTAAAGTTTGTGTGTGAAAGATTGGAAATGATTGACCATAGCTCTCCTCCCCTTTATACTAAAAAGACTTAATCGAATACTCCAAAGGGGAGTAGCAGTTCAGCAATTGTCGTCATTACAGGGTCAAAACCCTCGGCACTGCTGGCAACAGAATTCTGTTGTTTGCGAGACCTTTGTCACAAATACGTGGCAAAGGTCTCTTTTTTATTCAAAAGACCTAAGCCGCGTTGGCTTAGGTCTTTTTTGATTAAGAAGAGAGGAGAATACAAACATGTCCAAATTGATCAAGTTATTACGACATCCAATGGTTAAAAAGGGAATAAAAGAGGCAGAAAAACACGTGCTTCCGCGCTTAAAACAAGAACTGGCTAAACGCAAAAAGCCAAAAAAGGGGTAGATCATGATGAGTGATAAGGCGCTAGTGATTTCTCCATACGTTTCGCGCCTTGCAAACAGTGTGACGTTTTTCCAAAAACAAAAACGAACACTGGTTTCTAGTTTTGATCCACGTCTAACTCTAATTGGAAGCGGCAGAAGTGCCTATGTGTTTAAGATTCAAGATGAGGATAAGGCTATAAAGGTTTTTTATCCACCTTTTGAAAAATTGGCTCAACAGGAAGCGGAGATTTACAGATTATTATCTGGTTCAAGCCATTTTCCTGCTTTACATGCAGAGGGGAAAGGCTATCTAGTCATAGATTATATTTATGGTCAAACGTTTTTCGACTGTTTGCTTCACGGTGTTAAGGTAGAGACGCAGCATATTCATGAGGTTGATCTAGCCATTGATGAAGCGCGAAAGGTTGGACTTAACCCATCAGACATTCACCTACACAATTTGATGTTAACAAAAGACCATTCTGTTAAGGTGATAGACGTTGCTAGATTTCAGCAAACAAAACAGTGCTCGCAATGGACCGATTTAAAAATGGCCTATACACGGTATTATTCTAATCGATTTTTCCCAAAGCGGCTGCCGGCAGTGTTGCTGTTTGCTATTGCTGCTTTATACAAAAAAGTAAAACCAGCACGGTAAGTCATCATGCTGAGGTGATTCAATTCATCTCAGCTTTTTTCCGATGTGTCTTCCAATCGATATTGCTTAGACTTAGCTTTACCAGATCCAGAGATAACTACCTAACACAATAAGGGCCACTCCCGTTATCAATAGCGGCCCAAACCGAATAAGCCAGGATCTACTCTGCTCTTCTTGCTCCATCAAGGTGACATTCATTTTACTACTCTCTCGTAAACGTTGATCTGATTCAACTGCATCCTCACTATCCAACAAGACCGTATCATGCTCCTCAGGCAATTTGATCACTCCTTCATTACATTTCAAGCAGTTTACCATTCTTCGAGATTTTTGTCATAGTCTTATTCTCCAACATTTGTATGCTCCAAAGAAATGTGTTAGGATTTTGGTTGTATTTTTTGCTGAAATCTTTTCCAACAGTTTTATATTTTAGTATATTAAATACCTAAAAGAAGGAGGATTAGGAATATGACAGCAGAAACAAGTAAAAAAAGGCCTGGACTTTTAATTGGGGGAATTATTGCTGTAGTTGTATTTGTACTACTAGCAGGTGGAGGTGTGTTTTTTGTCACTCAGATAGGTGGTTCTTCTAATGGTGAAGAGTTACTAACTACCTTTGAAGAAGCATTAAATAATGGAGATGCAGAAGCACTTTCAAGTGTTTTGACCTCTGCGTATGAAGACTGGCAATATCAAACAGAGGATGCAGAAGCTCTTTTTCTCTTTTTTGAAGATGAACCGACAGAAAAGGATGCACTACTTAACAGATTAAACGAAGAGATGGAAATGTATGAGGAAGATGGGGAGGACGCCGCTCAAGTCATTCACCCCGCTTATCAAGAAGATAATTTTGGTAATATAACATTGACCTATGAAGATGGTGGGATGTTTTCTGGAGCAGAATATGAATTGGTCGTAACACCAGCATATATTTCAATGCATGTAGAAAATGAAAATCTGCAATTTTTCTTAAATGACGAAGAAGTTAAACCAACCTCTTATGATGGAACAATGGCTGAATTCGGACCATTCGGACCAGGCTCATACACAATGAGAACGGAGCTTCAATTGGACTATGCAACAGCTACCACTGAGGATGTCACCCTAAACATCTATCATACAGAGGATGAAGTTTCGAGGATAGAAGTTATTGTTCCTGAAGTGAACATGCTTAAAGCAAGATCTAACTATGATGATAGTATCGTCTATTTAAATGATGAAGAAACAGACCTGGTTGTTAATCAAGAAACAGAAGATGTCACAGAACTTCCAGCTGATGAAAGCATGAGTGTATCCTTAGAAAAGGAATTTCCATGGGGTAAAGTGAAATCTGAGGACATGACGTATGATGGCAGTATCTTGCGCTTTGATGAATTTGTTGGAGTACCCGAAGAAGAACGGACAAAAGTCGTTGAACTTCTAGATGAAGCAATGGAACAACGTAGTGAGGTCATCATGAATGGTGACGAATCGGTGCTAACACATGGCAATGATGAATTTAAAGAGAGTGTATTGAGCTCCCATGAAAGCCGAAACGAACGAAGTGAATACAAATCAGAGCATGTACAAACTAGCTTTCTAGTCGATGATCTAAGCATTCCAGTCTTTAATGAAGAAGAAAATCGTTATGAACTTGCGGTAGACATCATTTATGTTATGAACGAGTTAAATCACGGCTCATTTAATCTTGGAAGAGAAGGGTCAGATGGCCAGTTTAACCGTAACCACTTTAGAGGGGTTGTCTATTATGATGAAGATTGGGTACTAGAAACGATCACACCTGAAATTTATCATTATAATTCTAGTGATGAAACCATCGATACTGGTCCAGGAATTGAAGAATATGAAGCCAACATGGATTCAGATGATGATAATAATGATGACGAAGAGCAAAATGAAAACGATGATGAATAATCAAAAATAAGATGGCTGCGGCCATCTTATTTTTGTGCACCAGTTTCAATTGGGCTGTCCTCATAACTGATCCAATCACTCCAGCTACCCGAGTACAGTTTTACATTTTCAAATCCTGCTTCTTTTAATGCCAATACATTTGGACAAGCCGTTACACCTGAACCACAATAGACGATGACTTCCTTGTCTTTTGGTATTGCGTGAAAATGCTCTGTGAGTTCTTCTCCTCTTTTCCAATTACCAGATTCATCAAGTAGGTCTTCCCAGAAATAATTTAGTGCCCCTGGAATGTGGCCAGCTTTCGCATCAAGTGAATCACTTCCACCAACATAGCGTTCTGGTGCTCTCGCATCAATAATGATCGAATCTGTATTCCCTAATCTTTCTAAGACGTCGTTTCGTGTAAGTCTTTCCTCTTCGCGTACATTAGGGACAAAGGTTTTTCCGTGAGTATGCGGAAGTTGCGTCGATGTTGGGTACCCTGCTTTAAGCCAAGCATCCAATCCACCCTCAAGAATGAATGTTTTATCATGTCCTAAATAATAGAGTTGCCACCACAGTCTACTTGCAAAGGATCCGTTTTTGCTGTCATAGGCAACAACTGTTGTTTCTTGATCAATCCCTATTTCACCAAACTTCTTAGAGACAGCTTCTACTTCCGGTATGGGATGGCGCCCACCATGTTCTCCTCCTTTAGATGAAAGATCTTTCCCTAAATGGAGATAAAGAGCACCAGGTATATGAGCTGCATCATAAAGCTCCTTGCCTTTATCCGAATCAGTAAGTACATAACGGACATCAATCACAACAACTGAATTCGAATCCGTTTCAAGTAAATGTTGCAACTCACTTGGTTTTATTAGCTTTTTCATGACGACTCAACTCCCTTAATTTATTTAGTTCATCGTAACATAAGCTCAGCGGAAACTAACCACTGAGCTTTTACGTCATGCTATAAATTTTAATCCAAGATAACGACTTCTTCCACTTTTTCTGATCCAACAAATCTGAGCGCTTCTGTCTGATAACTCTCGTTCATTTGTTGAGATCTTTACAATTTGATCCACACGTAAGGTCCGATTTAGCTTCACATTGCAGCCAGCTTCACTGTAATCTAACACCGTGGCTTCAACCGTTTGTCCGTCAATTTTAATTTGACCAGGCAAGAGAACATTTTTGCGGATCGATTGACGATTAAAGCTAGGATCTGCTTTTTTGGTCCGTCTAATAAATCGATACATAGCCGTTGTCAGGTAGGCTTTATCATAGTACTTTTCAATATTTGCATTAACAGGTTCACTAAACAACACGCGAATAATCTCTCTATATTGCTTCTGATCAGGATGGATAAATGAAACACCCATTAAGAGTTTTCCATTCTTCTCATTAATCCATTTCTTTTCTACTTGTAGACCTTTTACGCCAGCAAGATCGATTGAAAATTTCTCTTCAGTAGAAAGATGGTTTTCGAGTGTCAATGCGTCTAATTCAATACGAGCACCACTCTCACTAATATTTAAAATGGAGAACGATACTGCAGTCTCATTCCCATGAAGAACACCTTGAAGGTCAATTGAAAATCGTTCTGAGTTCCGATGTCTTGGACGTTCAAATGTGAGAAAGATCGCTAAAATAATCGCTGCTGCGTTATATAAAACCCAGAAGATATTAATGTAGAGAACATCTGGATTCACATCATATTGTTCTGGATATAGATAATAAAGTGAAACCTTAACCAAAGCAACAATCGTTAATCCTGCAAGCACCAAATACGGAATACTCGTTGTCCACAGAAAACGACGTCTGTCTGTTTGAACACCTTTTCTCGTTACATTAAACTTAAACTTCTTCTTCAGAAAAACCTCAGACAAAACCGACAGAGCCATATAAGGCGCCATTGCAACTTCATACACATGACTCCATAAAACTGTTCGTTTCTTATTCGCAATGGTCTTAAACATTAATTGTGAGGATATAAAAGCTTGGACCCAGAACCAAAGCAACTGATCAAAGTTCACATCTAGACTGTATATATTAAAAACTAGAAACAGTAACGGTGCGAGTAGAAACACTAACTTGTAAATGCCAAAGAACCAATAATGAATGCCATCCATATAAAGAAGCTTCTGCATAAAGCTTAGCCCCTTCATTTTTAAAGGGTTCCATTTACGGATAACTTGGATATTACCTCGGCACCAAGCGATCCCGTTGCTTTAATAGATCCGCATACGTTTCCGGTGAAAGTCCAACTGCTAGCGTTTCATTAATAAAGGCTGTTTTTCGATTATCTGATTGAAGAAGCATACCGGTTGCCATATCCTCTGTAATCACACCTGTTGCAAAACCACCAACCTCTTCAAGAGCCGTTCTACGAAACAATGCATTACTACCGACATACATGGTTGCATTAAATCGATCCTTACCCTGCTCAAGCTGACGCATAAAGAAATCCTGTTCGTTTGTAATTTGATCCTCAAAAAACAAATTATATTGAAACGGGTCATCATTATAAAAGACCTGTGGTGCTTGAACAAAGACCATCTCTGGATCGGTAAATTGGCCTAATGTACGTTCAAGAAAATTAGCCTGTGGCACCATGTCAGCATCCATTGTTACCACAATTTCACCATTCGTTTTTGTCAGGGCATGATTTAAATTCCCTGCCTTTGCATGGCTATTATCTTTTCGATCGATATATCCTATATCATATTCTTCGCAAAGCTCTCTCACACTTGCTCGCCTGCCATCATCACATACATAAATCGACATCAAGTTCTTTGGATATCGAATAAGTGTACAAGCTGCAATCGTTCGTTTTAATAAGTCTTCAGATTCATTATAAGTAGCTATATAAATATCAACTGTCGGTAATGTTTCAAAATCAGATAATGGTATATGTTTTCTTTTAAAAGGTTTCCACGAAATAATACTAAACACGATTGATTGTAAAAAACCTGCAAGCTCAGTGAGTAAAAGCAAAATACCTGCAATGATACTAATTGTATTCATCGTTGGTAGCGTATAAACAGCTCTCCACCCTAAGTAAATCGCATTAATTCCTAAAAATAGTGCGATTAAAACCTGCTTGGACCAATGATATTTTCGTGATAAAAAATAAAAAAGAATAAGTGCAAAACTGGAAATCACTAACCATTCTAATAAAGAAACTTCCATTTTAGCATTCCCCCTCAAAAAGACATATGTCTATTTAACTAGAAGTATGGGTTCATACTATAGCTCTACTCGTAAAAAATCAATAGAAAGTTAGTCAAAAAACGCCGAATTCCGCCGTTATTTTCCTGATACCGGTTTCATTTAATGTTTCTCAAAATAATGGTTGCGAGGGGTCCTACTATCGACTAAAATTATCTCAGTAAAAAATAAAGGATGTGGTTAACTTGGAGAAAGAACAGAAATTAAAGCGTACGCTTACGCTTGTTCCGCTTATTGTAATCGGACTAGCCTATATGGATCCGCTTGTTGTATTTGATTCCTATGGAATTGTAGCTCAATTAACACAAGGACACGTGGCTGCTGCTTATATTTTCACAATCGTGGCTCTATTGCTAACAGCATTTAGCTATGGGAAAATGGTGCAAGCCTATCCTAAAGCGGGCTCAGCGTATACGTACGCACAAAAAAGTATTCATCCCCATGCCGGATTTCTAGCCGGTTGGACATTATTGCTGGATTATTTATTTTTGCCAATGGTTAACTTTGCTATCGGTGCAGCCTATTTAGAATCAGCATTTCCTGCGATTCCCCCCTTCTTATGGGTTTTAGTTCTAGCACTAGCCATTACGATTATTAATATATTCGGAATTAAATTAACAGCTAACATCACCGCTATTTTTGTTACGTTTCAAGTTATTGTTGCATTGGTATTTGTTGGTTTTATTATTAAAGGCTTAACAACAGGGCTAGGAACCGGAGACGTTTTCTCACCAAGCTCCTTTCTACAGCTCCACACTTGATATGTCGCTTATTTTTACAGGTGCCTCGATCCTATGCTTCTCATTCCTTGGATTCGATGCCATCTCAACCATGTCAGAAGAAACAATTAACCCAAAGAAAAATATCCCGCGTGCCATCTTTTTAGTTGTGCTAATCGGCGGAGTACTCTTCACAGTAACATCTTATTTCTTGCATCAAATCTATCCAAACTTTCAGAACTACGCCAATGCTGAAGCCGTCTCACTTGAAATCGCAGGCTATATAGGTGGAAGTTTTATGCATGCCTTATTTTTAGCAGGAACAATGGTGGCCGTTATCTCCTCCTCACTCTCTTCACACGCAAGTGCATCTAGACTGCTCTTTGCAATGGGACGAGATGATTCACTACCAAGACGATTCTTTGGATATGTGCATCCAAAATTAAAGACACCATTATTTAACGTTTTATTTGTCGGAGCAATCTCACTAACAGCCATTTTTGGAGAACTAGAAATTATCTATTCATTCATTAGTTTCGGTGCCTTAATCGGCTTCACAAGTGTGAACGCCTCTGTCATCGCCCACTATTATATTAGAGGCAATCAGCGCAGCTTCACTCAAACCCTACGTTATTTGGTCATCCCAGGAGCCGGCGCGGTATTCTGTATCTGGCTACTTGGAAGCATCAGCACAAACGCCCTAATCATCGGCTTAGCCTGGCTATTACTCGGACTCGTCTACTTTGTCATGAAAATACGCCGCAACCCCGATTTTGTCCTTAATCTGAAAGAACGATAGTTTTAATGAAGCAATCCGGAAGCGGATTGCTTTTTTTGTGCGGGTGAATGAGAGATGGTGCATGGCGCGTGGTTAGTTGGGAATTTTTGTGGGTGCTTGCTTCTGCTGCGGGAATTCGGGTGGGATACTCGCGGGTATCCTTTCTCCTCACACGGGTAACGACGCTTTCTCGCGGGTTTCTACTCTCCCCTAACATAATTTTCAAGAATCGTTCAGTATTAAAATCTGCTAATCTACGTTACAATAGACGAAGTTTCGACAAAAATCAGAAAAAGGAGTTTCATAGAATGAAAGCAAAAATAGGAATAGCTCTTTCTTGGGGATTCATCCTACTTACCTTATGCCTCTTTCTAGTGATTCTCTATCAGGAGAAACAACTAGATGGTCCGCACGAAGCCTTCGCAAAAGGTGACGAAGAAAGCGAACCTCCAACTGATCTTCATCCTGTTGTCGCCGAAAAGGCAGATGAACTTGTTGAAGAAGCAAAGAAAAAGGATATTCAAGTCGTCATTACAGACGATTTTCGTACAATAGAAGATCAGGATTCTCTTTATGATAGGGGAAGAGAGTCAGGAGACAAGATCGTAACACATGCCAAAGGTGGCGAATCCTATCACAATTATGGACTGGCTATAGATTTCGCCCTAAAAACCGATGATGGTGATGTGATCTGGGATCTTAACTACGATGGAAATGATAACGGAGAAGCCGATTGGATGGAGGTTGTCGCCATAGCCAAGGATCTAGGTTTCACATGGGGTGGCGACTGGACAAGATTCAAAGATTATCCGCATTTACAAATGGACTTTGGATATAGCATTAATGAATTACAACGTGGATATTATCCAGCACACGAGTAGAGAGCTTTTTTAAAAAACCTCTCTACCTAATTCAAGTATAGTTTCACTCAGATCGCCATGAATTTTACATGAAAACAAGGAATCCATCACAGTTAGTTCCCTATTTACAATTGCTGCTGGAATTCCGCAGTCATACACGGCGTACTCAGGCAAAAGATTAAAAGGACTTACTTGTAATGATGTACCCAACGTAATCAAAAGATCGCTAGACTGCACACATCTCTCTGCCTCGTTATGTTTTAGAATCGGGTCACCAAACAGAACAATATCTGGTCTCACAATTGATCCACAACTCACATTTATACAATGAGGTACGTCCTCTTTCAAAATTTGGTCAAAAGATACTTTGGTTCCGCACACAGGGCAAGAGGCGGTATCTAGCGATCCATGATACTCAATAATTTCTCTGCTACCGGCTGCCTTATGTAGACCATCTACATTTTGAGTGATGACAAAGATGTTTTTCTTTATCTTCTCAAGGTCCTTAATAAAAGTATGAACTGCGTTCGGCTCATAATTCTGTAATAGCTTTATTCGAAAGATCTCTTTATACTTTTTCCAAAAATCAATTGGATTCTTTGAAAAATAACGATTCGACATATAGTACTCTCGCGAACGGTCTTCCATCCATAATCCATTTGCAGATCTAAAATCAGGAATTCCACTCGCAGTTGAGACACCTGCACCAGTTAAAATCGTGATGGCCGAAGCACTTTGAATCATTTCGGCTAACCTATTAACATCTGTCATATTTCGATCCCCTCTCTCTGATACTATGTTTTCTTATTATAACAAATAGTTATACACCTAAAATTGTGATGGCTTTTAACATGGTGAACCATCTGGCATGCTTGGGGAAACCCTTATTTCCCAATATAACGAGATCATTCATATTCAAGAGCTTATGCCTAACTAAAAAGGATAAAATACCTAGCAAAAACCCACATGATATATACCTTATCTTAAATTTCCATTAACACACTTCAATAGACTTGATTCCCCTATTTATTCCAATATATTTCTTGATAATAGCGTGATTGCTTGCTACAATCGCCTTACATAAGAGATTAGACCTAATAGTAAACCATGTTTTTCCCAATAGAAAAACACCATAATCATCTCCAAATTAACTGATTTTGCTTTATAATGAAAACTATAGACACGGGTTGGTGAAGCATGGAATTTGGACCTATTATCAAATACTACCGTTTAAAAAGCGGAATTACACAAGCAGAACTAGCAGACGGAATTTGCTCGATCCCTCACTTATCTAAGATTGAGAACAACGCATACAGCGTGAACAAAGAAACAGCATCTATGCTAATGGAAAGACTTGGCCTTGATATTAATGATGAGGTAGAGCGATATGGGATTTTAACTGAGCAATTAGAAGAGTTCTCAGATGCTATTTTTTATTACGATTTTGAAAGATCAAATCAATTAAGAACTCTTATTGAAAGTGAAGAAGATTATTATAACCGTACCAACCTAGTTAACCTATATCATATCTACTTAGGTAGATATTACTTACAAAAGAACAAAAATGATATAGGTAATGAACACATTAAAATTATTGAAAAAAACCGGACAAATCTTTCACCTTTAGAAGATCTATTGTATCAAAATTTAATAGGTGTTTACCTTGCTGTAGAAGGTAAAACACACGAATCAATCAATCATTTTTTAAGATTAAAAGCGAACAGTAACAATGTCACAGTTCAAGAGCTATCTTATAATCTAGCATTAAATTTCACAAAACTAGGTCAATATGAAAAATCAATACCTTATGCTCAAGAAGCGTTACAACTTTTTAAAGATAGAAACAACTACATACGGATAATTCACATCCAAATGATTTTAGCAATCAATTATGAGAATATGCACCTTTTTGAAGAATCTAAAAATGTTTACAGAAATCTTCTGAGAAACGCTCGCTTGCTTAATCAAACTGACATCTACTATAAACTACTTCATAATTTTGCACTTTTATTAAAATCAAATAACATCTACTCTAAAGCTAGTGAGTATTTAAAAGAGTGTGTAGTTTATTATAAAAACCTTCCAGATTTAAAGGAAAAAAATGAAGATCTACTTATTACCCTTACCGCTCTTGTAGAAGTACTTTTGGAAATGAATTCAAAAGATGAAGAAATAGAACTTTATCTAGAAGAAATAGAATATTACATTGAAAAAAGTTCTTCAAAACTTAATAAACTTCAAGCAAAAAAATTAAAATTCGGTTTTGAAAATAGTGAAAAATATTATGCATTTTTAGATAAAGAATATATTCCTTATCTACAAAAAAATGATATGTATAGTTATTCAAAACCCGCACTCCTTGAAATGGCAAAATGGCATAGTGAGAATAATCGTTCTCAACTGTCTAATAAATTCTATCAACAATACATTGAACTATATTAAGGAGGTGTTAAGATTGAAAAAAGCTATATTAGCAAGTACATTACTAATTGTACTTGCCTTAGTCGCATCACAAACAGATGTCTCACAATCATATCTAGCATCTTTCGAATTGCTTTCGGGCCCATATTTACCTCCTGATGCTAGACCAAGCATAATAAAAAAACTCTCCTTCACGGAGAGTTTTTTTATTATCATTACCTACCAATTGCCGCTTCTGCATCTACCAATCCACTTCCGAAGAATTCTTCGTTTCCTAGTGGTGTGGCGGTTTCTTGCAGGATCTGGCCGATTTCTTCAGCTGATGCTGCTGGGTTGGTGGCTTGTACTAGTGCGGCTACGCCTGCTACGTGTGGAGAGGCCATTGAAGTTCCGCTCAGTTCTGTGTATTCTCCTCCAATGTACGTACTAAGTGTATCTACACCTGGTGCGGCGATGTTGTTTTCTGGTCCGAAGCTAGAGAAGCTAGCTTTGTTATTTGATGAGTCAACGGCTGCGACTGAGATCACATTGTCATAGGCTGCTGGGTAACCGATTCCTCTTGTTCCTGAGTTACCTGCTGCAGCGATTAGTAGTGTTCCTTGTTCTTCTGCATAATCTGCTGCTTGCTCTAATACTGGTGATCCTGTTGGTCCTCCTAAGCTGAGATTGGCGATATCTATGCCTTGATCAGCTGCCCATTCAATTCCGGCTGCGATGTCACTTGTATAACCGCTACCAAAGCTATCTAGTACTTTTACTGCATATAATTCGGCATCCGGTGCTACTCCAATGACACCTACTGTGTTATCTAATGCAGCAATCGTACCTGCTACATGTGTACCGTGCCCGTTAAGATCTTCATAGGTTGGTTCAGTGCTAACAAAACTTTCTCCACCTACTACGTTCAAATCCTCATGTTCAGCAATACCTGTATCAATAACTGCTACAGATGCGCCTCCACCAAAGTTACCTGCCTCATGTACAGCTTGGTGCATTTACTTGTGGTATGCCATAAGGTACTTCTTGTAATGTCGTCATCTTCACGTCTTTTTCAACATATTCAACCGAAGCCTGTTCTTCAAGGGCTGCTGCCTCTTCCTCCGACAGTTCGGCATTAATAACTGGTAAATTCTCATACTCTCTTAAAATTTCTACGTCTACTTGGCTTTCAAGTGTTTCTGCCTGGGTTGAAAAAGTAGCGGCATCTGCTTCTTCTTTAAATCCAATCAGATACCTTTCTTTCGCTTCTTCGGCTCCAGCAAGTGCCGGTATTGCTGAGAGTGTTACCAATACGGATAAACCAACCGTCCATTTGCCTGCTTGAAATTTCATGAAACCCCTCCTAGTAGTTTGCCAAACTGTTTCTGGCTTGTTACCAACCCTAACAAAATTCGACTTAGCTGAGTATTGGGAAAATTCAAATGTAGCTTGTATCATTTTTGAATAAAATAAACAACCTACATACGTGTGTCTCGGCTATTTTCCTAGTACTTCAGACTGATTTTCGCATTTAATGAAGAGATTCGGTTTTATTTTGGATCAAATTGGAATACTGAGTGATTCATTCTGTGTCTTTTGTGTGATAAACTACGAGGGATTGGATATTATTTATACATAGTGGGAGATAAAATATGACGGAGCCTTCGCGGAATAAATATGTGGTTGCGGGTTTATTATTAGGGATTTTTATGGCTGCAATCGATAATACAATCGTTGCAACAGCTATGGGAACCATCGTTTCTGATCTAGGTAGTTATGAAAAGTTTGTATGGGTCACAGCTGGATATATGGTTGCTGTGATGGTTGGTATGCCGATTTACGGTAAATTATCTGACATGTATGGACGTAAACGTTTTTTTCTTTTTGGCTTATTAGCATTTTTACTGGGCTCAATTTTATGTGGGACTGCCCAAAGTATGGATCAGCTTATTGCTTATAGAGTCATTCAAGGAATAGGTGGCGGAGCTCTGATGCCTATTGCCTTCACCATTATATTCGATCTTTTCCCTCCTGAAAAACGTGGGAAAATGACTGGATTATTTGGAGCGGTGTTTGGGTTATCGAGTGTACTTGGTCCCTTGCTTGGCGCTTTTATTACGGACACACTTAGTTGGAACTGGGTATTTTACATCAACATTCCGATTGGCGCAATTGCGTTTTTTCTTATACTTAGGCATTACCAAGAGGAACGTAACACAGCTAAACAAAAAATTGATTGGCTTGGGGCATCAACTTTAGTCATTGCCATTGTTTGTTTAATGTTTGCTCTTGAATTAGGCGGGAAAACGTATGCATGGAGTTCTACGCCAATTCTTTTGCTGTTTAGTATGTTTGGTGCCATGTTTACCGCGTTCTTTTTTGTTGAGCGAAAAGCTTCTGAACCCATTATCTCATTTTGGATGTTTAAAAATCGGTTATTTGCAACTTCTCAGATTTTGGCTTTTTTATATGGAGGAACCTTCATTATCCTAGCTGTTTTTGTTCCTATCTATGTGCAAGCAGTGTACGGTGGAACTGCCACAAGCGCCGGTTTTATCCTTATGCCGATGATGCTTGGTTCTGTTGCCGGCAGTATGGTTGGAGGAATGCTTCAGACTAAAGTAACGTTTCGTTCATTAATGGCTGTTTCTGTTACGTGTTTCTTCATTGGAATGAGTTTGTTGTCTGGAATGTCGATTGAAACATCCAGAGTGGCATTAAGTCTATATATCGCGTTAGTTGGTTTTGGGGTTGGATTTTCATTTTCTCTCCTACCTGCCGCATCTATAAACGGGATCTCCGCTCGCTTTCGTGGATCTGCCAACTCAACCAATTCGTTTCTACGTTCATTTGGTATGACCGTTGGCGTTACAATCTATGGAACAATTCAAACAAGCATCTTCACATCGCGCCTTGGTCAATCTTCTATGACTGACTCGGGTAATGTGAGTGAACCTGCTGACATTCAGCAGATCTTCCAAGCCAGAAACAAGGGGAGATATCCAGCTGATCTACTTGCAGAACTTACACAGGCTATGTCTGATTCTATTACGTTTGTCTTTACACTAGCCCTTGTGCCGATTGCTATCGCTTGCGTAACGGTTGCGTTCATGGGTAATACTCGAGTGTTAACCTCTAAAGAAATGGAAGATCAGGCTAACTAAATTATTTCTTTTTTTCTGACCGTCTTTCTTCAATATATTCTTGGATTAAAACACCTAACCTAGAAGAATCGATCCCTCGTTGGACCGCTTTTTCGATCACAATAAAAAGAAGAAATAACATAATTAATGCAGAAATAATAGAGAAAAAGATGTTCATTGCACACACCTCCTCAAGGGTCTGTTTGGTTAAGTATAATAAAAATGAATGAGAACATTCAATGAAACTCCTTCATTCAGGCCCTTGATATCCTCTTACAGACGCGATAACCTTGGAGAAACACATGATGGGGAGGAATCCTGAATGAGTTTTTTTAAAGGCTTGAGTTTAAACTTAATTGTATTAGTTATTTTGCTACTATTCATAAGTGTGTTTCACTCAAACATTATTTTCTTAATGCTTCTTTGGACTAGCACGATCTCATTTATCATTGCGTTTTTGGGGTACAATGTGTATTTGCTGCTAGAAAGGAAAAGATCGTTCAGGCAATAAACTGTACTCATTTCATGATATAGTATTGTCATAACATTTAACCGAGGTGATTGTATGCATACACCAGATGCTAGGGCCAGATCAGACTGGTCTTCATTAAATGATGTCCAGACTGTTACAATAAGTCCTTTAGAAAAGTCGATCCATAGAGACATTCGTATTCCGGGCAGTAAAAGCTTTACCAACCGAGCACTAATTATTGCTGCGATGGCAGAAGGTCCTTCTATCCTTTCTGGAATCCTTAGAAGTGATGATTCCTATTGGTGCATTGATACACTAAATAAATTAGGGATTGAGACTAAAGTTGATGGAGATACCATCGAAATCAACGGATGCGCAGGCGACTGGCCGATCAAACAGGCAAATCTCTACATTGGTGCTGCAGGTACAACAGCAAGGTTTTTACCTGGTACTCTTGCTGCTGCAAATAGTGGAGAATGGTTTGTGGAGGCAAGTGAACGGATGAGCC
Organism: Alkalicoccobacillus plakortidis; assembly: GCF_023703085.1. Taxonomy (NCBI): domain Bacteria; kingdom Bacillati; phylum Bacillota; class Bacilli; order Caryophanales; family Bacillaceae; genus Shouchella; species Shouchella oshimensis. Next base: position 131,356 of record NZ_JAMQJY010000003.1, read on the forward strand.
AACGTCCAGTTGAACTACTTTTAGAAGGGCTTCGAACTCTTGGTGCTTCCATTGAATCTGAAGGTTATTACCCTTTAAAGATTAAAGGGCAAGGGCTGAAAGGTGGACCTGTCACCATTTCTGGTAAGCAGTCTAGTCAATTTATTAGTGGCTTATTAATGGCAAGTCCTTATGCGGAGAATGAAGTGACGGTAACCATTCCAGATTATATTGTTCAACATGCCTATGTGAAAATTACAATAGACCTCATGAAACGTTTTGGTGTCAAAGTGGAAGCGAATGATGAGTTAACAACAATGGTTATCCCACCTTCTGTTTACAAAGGTCAAAAGCTTGATCTAGAAGCCGATGCTTCAACGGCAAGTTATTTTTTTGCATTGGCCGCTTTAACGAATAGCCGCATCAAAGTGACAAACCTGAATATGAAAACCAATCAACCTGATATCTTTATGGTTGATTTATATGAAAAAATGGGCTGCACCGTTACACGTGGCGACAGCTTTATCGAAGTAATTGGCACCGATCAGCTACTTGGGGGTTTTGATATTAGCATGAAGGAGATGTCTGATCAGACTCTTACGATTGCAGCATTAGCTCCATTCGCTTCAGGCCCTATTACACTTAGAGATGTTGAGCACATTCGCCATCATGAATCTGACCGAATTTCAGCTATTTGTACAGAACTGACAAAGTTAGGTATTAAAGTTGAGGAGTTTGCTGATGGGCTGACGATCTATCCAGGCACACCAAAACCTGCTGTACTCGACTCCTACGATGATCATCGAGTCGCTATGTCACTTGCATTAGTTGGCTTAAAGGTTCCAGGGATCACCATTCATGATCCTGGTTGTGTTTCAAAGACTTGTCCGACATACTTTGATCTACTAAAAGATCTTGGTGTTTCTGTACAATACAAATAGTAAACGAAACGGAGTGGGACTAGGCGCCTGCTTCGTTTTATTTATAACATCTTGATTAATTTTTAACATTCATTCTAATTAATGAAATCACGGTAAAAAATAAATCATTCTGTTTATTAAGAGGAAAATGGGGTATCGACGGTGTATAGATAAATATATGTACATCTTTAATTGTCAGATCATTTCGTATTTTCAAACCACTCGAAAGGATGAGAGCCGATTGACCTTATTAAAACCGTATACAACCGCTCCTTATTATGATGAAATGTTTAAAACGGACGGATCTCTGATGAACCATTATGTTCACTTCAATAACAATTTGAAGGGTTTCTCCTCAGAAGAGTTAAAGGAGAAGCATGAACTAGCTCAACAATCCTTTTTAAGACAAGGAATTACGTTTACAGTGTACCAAGATGACACTGGGACAGAGAGAACCATGCCTTTTGATTTTATCCCGATCATCATTCCCCCTACTGAATGGGCTCGTATTGAAAAAGGTATGATTCAACGCACCACTGCTTTAAATCACTTTCTAGAGGATATCTATCATCAACAGAACATATTAAATGATGGCATTATCCCAAAAGAACTTGTTTATAATAATCCTCACTATTATGATTTGATTCATCAACTGCCCTTCCCAATTCAAAACCATATCTTTTTAGCTGGTATCGATCTGATCCGTGATGAAAACGGCCACTACTGTGTTTTGGAGGACAATCTCCGGAATCCATCCGGCTTGTCTTACGTCTATCAAAACCGTTTTGTCATGCGACAAGTGTATCCTGAATTTTTTCAGTCTCACTCCCTGCATACATTAGAGAATCAATTGCACTATCTCAGGGAAGCAATTTTAGATTATGTACCAGATAATCATACTGGCACACAGACAAATGCTGTTCTGCTCACTCCCGGCATCTACAATTCTGCTTATTATGATCATGTTTTTTTAGCTCAAAAGATGGGCATCGAACTAGTTGAAGGCTCTGATCTAATGGTGGAAAATGATTTGGTTTATATGAAAACCATTTATGGCTTGGAGAAAGTAGATATCATTTATCGGCGAATTGATGACGATTATCTAGATCCACTAGCTTTTAACAAGGATTCCCTGCTTGGAGTTGAAGGGTTATTTAACGCCTTCAAAGCTGGTAATGTCTCGATCTTAAATGCAATAGGAAATGGTGTCGCAGATGATAAGGCCATGTACGCATATGTTCCGGATATGATCCGTTATTACTTAAACGAAGATCCGATCATACCAAATGTAACGACGTATTTTCTAAATGAAAAAAAGCAACGAGATTGGGTACTCGAGCACCTTCATCAGCTTGTCATTAAAAATGTTGGAGCCTCCGGTGGATATGACATGTTAATAGGTCCTCACGCAACAGCCGCACAGATTCAACTTTTCAGAGAAAAAATTATAGCTAAACCTCATCAATACATTGCGCAACCTACAATCAAGCTTTCAAGAGCACCTGCATACCAAAATAGTCAGTTTTATCCTTGCCACATAGATCTACGAGTGTTTGTTATGTCCGGTAAGAATACCCATGTCATCCCTGGTGGCTTATCTCGTGTTGCTTTAAAAAAGGGGTCACTAGTTGTTAATTCTTCGCAAGGTGGTGGAGGAAAGGATACATGGGTACTTAAATCATAGGAGGGGAACAGATACATGCTGTTAAGAGTGGCTGACTCGTTATACTGGATGGCACGAAATATTGAACGTGCAGAGAACCATGCGCATGTTCTATCTGTTGAGTTAATACAAGCACTAGAGGCATCAGATGAGGATCTATTAATGAATGAAGAATGGGATGTCATTTTAGATATTTGTGCAGCCGGGGAAGAACGCAAAAACCTAATGACAAACGGAAGTCCCGACTTAGAAAAAATCATCCGACACCTTACATTCTCAGCAGATAACCCTAGCTCTACGCGAACATGTATACAAATTGCTCGTGAAAATGCTAGAAAAAGCCGAGATCACTTGTCAAACGATTTGTGGATGATTCTAAATGAGTGTTATCTCTATTTGATTAAATGGAGTGACGCCAATTGGTCTAACTATCATATACAGAGCACGTTACAACGTGTTAAAATGACATCACTATCCGTGCAAGGTGTCATTGAAACTACTGCAAGTCGAGGCGTTGATTACAGACTAATTAAAATTGGGTTCTGGATTGAACGCGCGGATCATACACTACGAATTCTTCGTTCTATTTGCAAGAAGCTAAAAGAACAACCTCAACACACAACGTACTACTTAAATTTAGCACTTCAATTATCTAAAGGTTCAGACGCGTACCTAAGAGGACAGCTGCCCTATATGAGACCTCAGCAAGTGTTTTCCTTTTTAATGATTAATCCCGATTTCCCAAGATCCATCCGCTACTGCATTGATCACGCCTGGTACGCCATTAAACAAGTAGAAGGCGATCAAGGCTCCGGTTATGCAAAACACTTAAAAGAAACGTTAACTCAGATGACTGACAGTATTCAATCACTTGAACTTGGCTCATTAGAAGTGGATTACATGTTGGATTTTTTTCGGACTCAATATTCAGGAATAAAAGTCACGTAGGCATCTAATGATACGATTACAACCTGCCTCCCTAAAAAGAGACGAGAGAACGAGGAGTGCTGCATTTGAAGTTCGAAATTGTGCATACAAACTTATTTACCTATGATTCGGCAGTTGAACAAAGCCTGAACACAATTAGACTGAAACCAAGAATGGATGAATGTCAGCGTTTGATCTCTTACCGTGCTGATATCACTCCCTCTTCACTTACCTCTTCACATACCGACTTATGGGGAAATCATGTAGAGACATTTTTTATAGCAGAACAGCATCAATCACTTGAAGTCAAAACAACATCCATAGTTAGCATCCAACGAAGTCCATTTATTAAAAAACTGGATTACTCGATGGAAATGCAAAAAATATTTATTTCATCTATTTTTCAAAATCAATATCTTGCATTCCTTACTCAAACCAATTATACCTACCTGAACTATGATGACATTCAGCTTGTCACAAAGAGTATCGGCCCAATGGATAACCCCATTCAATTTTCATTAGACTTAATGGACTTTTTATACCGCACATTCAAGTACAGTCCAGGATCTACTAATGTGAACACCACTGCTGCAGATGCATTTAAACAAAAAAGCGGGGTGTGTCAGGATATCACACATGTCATGCTAGGTATCTTAAGAGCGCACCAAATCCCTGCCAGATATTTGAGTGGGTACTTATACGTTGGTGAAGACTCTGCTCTTGTAGGGGATGCTGCAGCCATGCCTGGGTTGAAGTCATGGCACCAGGAATTGGATGGATTGGCTTAGATCCAACAAATAATGTAGAAGCACTTGAGAATCATATTCGTGTCTGTACTGGACGCGATTACGCAGATGTAAGTCCTGTACAAGGTGTATATAAAGGTGGTAATCAAAAGCTTAATGTATCAGTTGGTGTCACACTGCTCGAATCCTAAAAGCTTACAGCAATGGGGGATTTAGATGATTATTAGACAAAAAGAGAAGCAAATTGAATGCATCAAACAACATGACCATGCACATATATCAGGAGAAATCGCTACGCATTGGCGCGAAGTCGTTGATCCCGACGTAGTATTCGGAATCTATGAACATGACCGTGCGTGGATTCCATTGGATGAGGTCGTCGAAAAAGACGCAGACCAAGATATGCCTTACGATTTTATTTCATATCCTCTCACACCTAAACTAACAGCCTATACAAATGGTGTAGATGAAGTTCAGGAACAATCTGCCTACGCAGCATTACTCTGTAGCAAGCACTATTGTTCATTCTTCACAGGATCAATCACATCAGAGCCTGGGGTTCAAACCTTTCTTGATCAAGAGCAACAGAGGCAAGAATCACTACTCAAGAAAATAGATTTGAAATCTACCTCCAAGAAACTTGCGGAGCACTTTAAGCTACTTCAATTTTGTGATGACCTCTCACTCTATATCTGTATGAATCAGCCGGGTATCCCAAAATCAGAAGAAGTATCATGGTTCAAAGATGGTTTCACACAACCTTTTTCATTTGCACCATCTGGCATAAAAGCAGAATGGATAAACGAAACCGACATTAAACTGGAACCCTTTCCTTTCAAAGAACCAATCACCATCTCATTTCCAGTATATGAACTACCAATAACCGGAAACCTGAAACTAAACGGAAAATTGGAATTGGAAAAGCTCTCTACTTATACACAAACCGTTGTTTTGCGGTGATGGAGTGGCGGAATTTTGTACTGGCGGAGAAAGCAAGATCATTGGAGAAACACCGACATCGCTCCTTGGCGATATCGGTGTTTTTTGCCGCTGCGGCTGCGCTTTGGCAAGAGGGATGGTGCTTTACCAAGAGCTTTTCCGCTCTCATCAAGAGGTCTGATGCTTCTCCAAGACCTTTTCCTCTCCTATCAAGAGATCACACGCTTCTCCAAGACCGTGTTCCTTCCACCAAGTGATCACACACCTTACCAAGGCCTTCTCCCCTCCTCCACACATCAAAAAACCAAGCAGACATCAATTGATGCCCGCTTGGTTTTTTAGATAGTTTGCAATTAGTTGATTCACAATATCGGGTTGCTCGTGGTTCACCCAGTGGGTTGCTTCGCCAACGAATGTGAGAGTTCCGTCCTCACAATGCTCGATACTTTTTTTAGCAAGTTTTTTTGATAAGAAGGGGTCGTTTACTCCCCAGATCATTCGTGTTGGGACTTTTACTTTTTCGGGTTGGGTGAATCCTTCGGGTATTCCGGCACGGATTGCTCGATACCAGTTTAGCATCGCTGTCATTGCACCGGGTTGGGACCATGCTTCTTTGTATTGCAAAAGATCCTCTTGGCTAAAGGCGCTGCTCTTGCTTGCAGATAGCTTAATTCCTTTAGCCATACCATCAAAATGGTCAGCCGAAAGAAGTTTTTCTGGCCATTCTGGAAGCTGAAAAAATGCCATATAGGAGCTCCGTAGCCATTGAAGCGGCAACGTTAGCATGGCTTTTGGCATAATTGCTGGATGTGGAATATTAATTGGAATCAGTGTCTCCACATACTCAGGGCGTGTAGATGCTAGATGCCAGGCTACGGCCCCTCCCCAATCATGTCCAATAATATGAGCTTTTTCACGATTATACAGTTTTATTAAACCAATAATGTCGTCTCTTAAAATATCAAGAGTATACTGCTCAATTCCTTCTGGCTTTTGGCTTTTATTAAAGCCTCGTTGGTCGGGTACAAGTACGCGATACCCGGCTTCTGCTAATGGTTTGATCTGGTTTCGCCAGCCATACCAAAACTCGGGAAATCCATGCAATAAAACAACCAGTGGGCCATTCCTCGGACCTGCTGTAACGGCATGAAGGGTCATTTTATTTGTCTTAACCAGTTGAAATTCCAATTCAGTCATGCTGAACCTCTCCTCTCACAGGCTTGTCCAATTACGTTCCCTTTCTTTTTTCCGCTAAAACGTTGGTTACTTTCCTTTAAGTGAATACAACAAATCTTTATCAACACTTGGGACCAAACCTTCGTCTGCAGCTCTAGATAACAAAGCATCAATTGCATGATAACCATCATCACCAAGATCACGCGAAAATTCGTTTACATACAACTCAATATGTTGATTGGCGACATCCTCTGACATTTCTTGAGCATGAGCCATCACGTATTCCTTTGATTCTTCAGGGTGCTCAAAGGCATATTCAACTGAGGAGCGAATCCATTTTGTGATTTGTGTAGTGTCTTCTGAACGTCTTGCGATAATTGCTCCAAGTGGGATCGGTAAGCCTGTATCTTCTTCCCACCATTCGCCCATATCAGCTACTACATTGAGTCCATAATTCTGATAGGTAAATCTTGCTTCATGAATGACCAATCCAGCGTCTATTGTCCCTTCTTGAACAGCTGGCATAATCTCGTGAAATGGCATAACAACAATCTCACCGACACCACCAGGCACTTTTTGGGCAGCCCATAATCGAAATAATAGATAGGCTGTGGAGCGTTCGCTTGGCACAGCCACACGTTTGCCGCTTAGAGACTTCGAATCCTGCTCACCTTTTGTTAAAACTAATGGGCCACAGCCACGTCCAAGTGCTCCTCCACAAGGGATGAGCTCATATTTGTCTAACACCCATGGAAGGGCAGCAAATGAGATTTTTAAGACCTCTGGTCCCGTGTGATCAGCTGCTAAAGTATTTGTAATATCAATATCGGCAAATGTTACATCTAATGCTTGGGCTCCAGAGATTAATCCGTGTGCCAACGCATGAAAAACAAATGTATCATTTGGACAAGGTGAAAATGCAATATTCATGACCATACCTCCGTTAATGCACGTCCTACACGTTCTAGTGCTTGTAGTGCTTCTTTTATCTGCCACGCATCTCGATCTCGTGGACCTACTTGATTTGAAATGGTTCGAACTTCTAGTACAGGTATCTGAGCAAGTTCAGCTGCTGTTGCGACACCGTGCCCCTCCATCGCTTCTGCTGCTGCATCTGGAAAGCGTGAAGTTAGCTCATTTGTTGTTTTTTGTGTGCCCGTTACAGTTGCTAAAGTCAATACAGGTGCCAACGTAACTGTTGCGTTCATGTCCTCTAACCTTTTCACAAGCTCAGTTGACTTTGAACGATCTGGTTTGATCTCTGAGCTACCTAAACCTAGTTGGTCAACTGGTAAGAAACCATCAACAGATTCCGAACCAAGATCTGCTGCGATGATTCGACTGGCTACAACGATTGAGGTGATATCAGCTTTCCCACTAAATCCACCGGCAACACCTGCATTTATGACATATTGATATGTGCGCGCGGCTAGTTCTGTTGCTGTTCTTGCAGCTGCTTTGGCTGGGCCAACTCCAGTAAGAGCTACTTGAAATTGACTAGAACCACTCAACCCTCGTTCGATCGCCTCTTTTTCTGCTGCAACACTCGTCATAATTAATATTGACGGTGTTGTTGAATCTCTTTGATCTCTTATCATGATAATTACCCCTTTTGGTTAAACCAAGCTACCTTCTTAGTGTATCTTTTATCCGTCTCTTATTGCTACTAAATAGAATTATATCTTGAAGAAACAGTTGACAGTTAATGTGTTCGAGTATATGATTTAAATAACTTAATACGGTTTCTTCCAAAGGGGAGTAGCGTCAAGTTTATTAGATAAACTTGAAACAAAGTCGTCATTTCGTGGACATTACGTCCGCCGGCTTTGTTGGCATGATATACATAGTGCTCAGCAAGACCTTTGCCAATTACATGGCAGGGGTCTTTTTTCTATTGATTGATCCCTTCTCATGTGTTGGCTCGGTAGAAGCACATCAGAGAGGGGAAATAGATTATGGATGTAGCTTTAATTTTAGAATACAGTTGGGTGTTATTAGTACTCATTGCGTTAGAAGGTGTTCTTTCAGCCGATAATGCTCTAGTTCTTGCAATCATGGTTAAACACCTTCCTGAAGAAGAACGCAAAAAAGCTTTACTTTATGGATTGGCCGGTGCTTTTGTTTTCCGTTTTGCTTCATTATTTCTTATCTCGCTCCTTGTGGATGTTTGGCAGATCCAAGCAATCGGTGCCCTTTATCTCTTATTCATCGCTCTTAATCACCTCTTCCGAAAACATGTGGTGAATAAGCATGGCGGACCTGATAAGGATAAGAAAAAAGAACGTAAAAAAAGTGGATTTTGGCCTACAGTTATTAAAGTAGAATTAGCTGATATCGCTTTTGCTGTTGATTCAATTCTTGCAGCTGTTGCTTTGGCTATGGCTTTGACACCAACTGGATTAGGTATGGTCGGAAGTCTTGATGTTGGTCAATTTGCGGTAGTCTTTATTGGTGGATTAGTTGGTCTATTGATTATGCGTTTTGCGGCAACAAAATTTGTTGTACTGCTTGAAAAACGTCCAGGTCTTGAAAGTGCGGCTTTTATTATCGTAGGTTGGGTAGGAGTTAAATTAGTTGTGACCGTATTAGCTCATCCAGAGCTTGCGATTATTGATTCTCACTTCCCACATTCTACAGGATGGAAAGTATTCTTCTATAGCGTATTAGTTCTAATCGTACTAGCTGTTGGTTCCTTTCAAAAGAACAAAACTCAGAAGAAATAGAAGAAAAGAAAAAAGAAATAAAAGAAAATATGTAACAAAAAGCTGTTCCCGCCATCAATGTCGGGAACAGCTTTTTTATATGATCAGGTAAATTCAATCATTTATTCTCTAGGTTCGCCTTGCTCTCATCTGTCATCGTTACTCATTTTACAATGTCGAGTTAAATAAGCGAGATCCGCTCCTTGTACTTGTAACGAGTTAGTTGCGCATTCTTGCAAAAAAAACTCTTACCTCTCCTCCTCTCTCCTAAGCCGACACTAGTCCATAGCTTATGACTTATTTGATTTTATGAATGATTTTTCACTTGCTTGGGAACGTTAAGTGAAGAAATCGTGTGAGTAAAGGAGTGAGCCATCTATGAGAAAACACCCTCGTAAGCTACAAGTATCTAATCAACAACAAAAGCCAAAATCAATTAGAGCAACAGGGAAAATTGCTGAAGATCTTGAATCTTTTAAGGCGTTTTTTCATTATCCTGATGATCTCACTATCCGTCATTTCAGGTTCCAGAATAAAAAGGGCTGTGTCCTTTTTTTGAATCATTAATAGATACCGATATATTAGAGCAATCGTTTTTTGTCCCCCTATCAGAGGAGAAGTACGACGACCGTTACTCTATAGAAGATCTCATTACATCATCTAATAAAAAAGTTAGCAGTAGTATTTCCAAAGAAGCAAACTTATTAACTAGTGGCTTCGCCGTTATCTTATTAGAAGGACATCCTGATTTACTTTATGTTAATGTTGGATTGTTTTTTGATAGAAGCATTGAGGAACCTAATAACGAAAAAATTGTTCGTGGCTCTCATGAAGGTCTAGTTGAAAGCTTATTTGTAAACTTAAATATATTAAGAAGAAGAGCACAAACCCCAGAACTAAGCATAAAAAAGACAAAAATAGGTAATAAACTAAAACGTGAAACGGCTATTGTTTATATGCATGATATAGCAGATCCCGAAACAGTAACATTAATTGAAGACAGGATAAAGGATATTTCATCTGACCTTGTCATATCCCCTGGATTTATCGGGGAATATATACAGGATGGTGCCTATTCACCCTTCCCGCAGCTTTTATATACAGAAAGACCTGACCGTATCATCTCCCATCTATTAGAAGGTAGAATTGTCATTTTAACAGATGGAAGTCCTACTGCCCTTATTGCTCCAATCTCTGTTTTTGCTTTTTTTCAATCGCCTGATGATTATAATGTTCATTTTATTCTTGGGTCTTTTTACAGAGTGATTCGGTTTCTCAGCTTAGCGATCGCGGTCACCTTGCCTGCTTTATATATTTCTGTCGTGGCTTTTAATTATGAGATATTGCCCAATCCGCTCATATTGCCGGTTAAAAATTCATTAGCAAACATCCCCTATCCACCTTTGATAGAGGCACTCATTATGGAATTCACCATTGAATTAATTAGAGAAGCCGGGGTTCGTCTTCCATCACCAATCGGGCAAACCATTGGTATTGTTGGTGGTTTAGTTATAGGTGAAGCGGTAGTAAATGCTGGGCTTGTATCAAACATGATGATCATTGTTGTAGCATTAACAGCTATCGCTTCTTTTGTTATTCCTTCTCCTGAAATGAACTCTGTTGTGAGGGTGTTACGTTTTCCATTTATGTTCTTATCAGCGATTTTCGGCATTCTCGGTGTGACTCTTGCTTCGATGTTGCTTATCATCCACCTCTGTAAATTAACATCATTCGGGCGATCTTATTTGTCTCCAATTGCACCATTTCGTTTAAAAGATATGAAGGACACTGTCATTCGTATGCCTGTTTGGCTACTTAATACAAGACCGCTTGCGACAAAACCTAAAGAACTTAAACAACAAGGCTATTCTTGGTGGTGGAGACAACGTGAAAAAGGAAAATAGTATTAATTTAGTGCAATTTTTTTGGTTTTTTGTTCAAACTCAAATTGCCATTAGTATTATGACATTGCCATATAACATTTATCATGCAGCAAAAACGGATGGTTGGATTTCCGTACTGATTGCGGGTATCATTACTCAACTATTACTTATTTTGGTTTGGCTACTCGCTATCAGATTTCCAGCATTTACATTCTACGAGATGTTAGAATCTCTGTTAGGAAAAACGCTTGGTAAGATAATATCTATCCTCTATATTGCTTATTACCTAGCTGTTGCAGCATTTGTTTTGCTTGTATTTAATTTTCTCATTTCTGTATGGGTACTGAATAAAACGCCAGACATTATTGCCATTCCCTTATTTGTAGTTGCATGCCTCTATTTACTTAATAGCAACATACAAGTTATTGCTAGGTTTATGACAATCATTGGACCAATCATGTTACTAATACCGTTACTTGCTACCTATGCATTTTTTGATTCCGAACCTTTATACCTTTTGCCTATTCTCACTTCTACTTGGATGGAAATTGGAAAAGGTGTTTTCACTGCTTCTTTGTCGATGCAAGGGTTTCTTATTGTAACCATCCTTTACCCGCTAGTAAAGGGCTCTAATAAAGAAAAGTTAGTAGCAGCTACCTATGCTAATGTATTGGTGACGGCGATTTATACGTTTACCGTTGTAGCATCCTTTGTCTATTTTAGCCCAGGACAGTTTGAGATTTTACCTGAGCCACTTCTTTATATGATCAAAACCATCTCACTAGTTCTAATAGAAAGAATTGATTTAATTTTCCTTGCCATTTGGTCAATTGTTGTTCTGGCAACCCTTGTGAGTTATCTTTATATGGCTTCAAGTGGGATGACAACAGTCTTTAATCATAAAAAACCCTTATGGTTTAATATATTTTCAGGTGCTATTATTTCTGTGTTAGCCCTAATACCGCAGAATATATTAACAGTAAGAAAATTGTTAATTTATATAGATTACGTTGGCATTCTATTCATGGCGATTATCCCTGTTATGCTTTTGCTTTATGCGGTTCTGTTTAAAAGGAGAGAGTCCTCATGAGAAAACTGACAAAAATAATAATCCTTGCATTCAGTTTGTTACTTCTTCTTTCTGGATGTTGGGACGAGCAGCTCCTAAAGGATGTAGCGCTTATTAACAGCCAAGCCATAGACATTGATTCAGAGAACGATTCGATTAAACTGACTATTGCTTTAGTTAGCGGGAATTCCAATGAAAAAGTTCCAACAACAACAACCATCGTTACAGCTGAAGGTCATTCCATTCGTGACAGTCGTACTGAATTGGATAAGAAAATTGGTAGTGAATTGTTTGCTTCTAAAAATCAAATTACGATGTTTAGCCGAGAATTAGCAGAACAGGATATATACTCCGTATTAGATGGTAACTATCGATCTCCACTAAGCTCATTAACAGCAAGACTTGCTGTTATAGACGGGGAAGCAGAACCTATCCTACATGTTGAAACAGAGAATAAACCTCTTATTAGTGACTACTTACGCGATCTATTAATTAGTGCTGAGGACACGGGTGCCATTCCCGTTGTGAACCTGCAAAACACACTGGCCATTATCTATGATGATGGCCAAGACATTGTCCTTCCTAGACTTCAGGTCCTTGATAAGCAGGCTGGAGCAAAATTAACCGGGTCAGCATTATTTAGTGATCGACATATGACAGGTACGCTAAATTCTGATGAAACCATTATGCTTCTTTTATTGGCTGTAGTAAAAAAGGAGAACATAGGATAACCAGAAAGGTTCACTCATCGGAGGATATCAAAATCTATGACTATGTTACTGTTGACGTCGAAAAAATGACTCGACAATTAAAGGTCACAAAAACAAATGATGGTGACTTCGAAGTAAACATTGAATTAGTTTTAAAAATTGATGCCAATGAATATCCAGGATATCATCTGTACATTCGAGATACCGTTAAGAAGCTTAATACGGATCTTTCACAGCAACTAACTAGGGAAGCAAATGATGTGTTAGATAAGATAAAAGAAGCTAATTGTGATTACCTTGCCATTGGCAGACGTGTCCAAGCTCACCATTACTCCGATTGGAGAAATATGGAGTGGAAGGAAATGTACCCGAACATACAAATGAAGGCTAATGTGAAAGTAGAAATTATTACTCACGGAATTATTAACTAATAAAAAAAGATTCCCCCTTTAAGATGGAGGAATCTTTTTGTTTAATTTATTGCACCTCAACATGCAGTGCATTTGGTTTTACCCAGCCAAGACGTTTGATTACTACGTAAAGAGATAGCGATATAATAATCGGGACTACCACTCCCATTAATAAGAAAATCAATAAGCCTGACCAACCTTGTGTCGACAAGATACTAAGAGGTGCTATTAATGAATTCATACCAAGTCCTGCTAATTCATAAGTTGCTTCAAAATTAAAGAGAATCGTTGCAATTGGTGCACATATAAGCGAAGCTACAAAGGTTGGAATAACTAGTCTTGGATTCTTCACCAAGTTAGGAAATTGGACTTTTGGCGTTACCAAGGACTGAGCCAAGAACCCACCTAAATCATTTTGCCTAAGCGACATGGCCGTGAATCCTGCAAATTGAGCAGTACATCCTATAAGAGCCGCAGCACTAGAAACAGGATCCATTTGCAATGCAATAGCTAATGCCGCTGACGATGCTGGTGTCATTAATAGAACACTCCATGCCAAAGCAATGATACTTGATGCTAAAATGGGTGATCCTTGCACTGAGCTTGTAATCTCGGCACTCATCGCTGTTAAGAGTGGCGTTGCAACAGCAGCAGCACCCACTCCGGTTATCCCACCTGCAAGTGTTGCTGCTAGTGGTATTGCCATTAGATCCAACTTGGTCTTTCCTGTCACCCTTTTTCCTACATACGTTGCAACAAGTGCAGCAATTAATGCACTGATAGGCTGACCGGTTACCATAACCATACCAAATTCAGTGAGTTTCATCGCTCCTCCACCCACCGTACTACAGATGATAGCACTATAGATGACTAGCGTATTCCCACCAAGCTGATAGGCGACTCCTGCTCCAATTGCTGGCGCAAGTAGAACTTTTGCAATTCCACCTATTGTTAAGAAGGCATTCCATCCTAAAAAGTTTCCAAATGTCTCAAACAATAATCCAATGGCAAGAGTAACTAAGACCGCATTTGCTACTCCTGCAGATGCTTTATACATCCGATCAATTACATATTCCTTCAACGACTCCACCCCAAATCCTTCTTACAGACGGTTCTCTCTTATACATATACTAATATGATTTAAATCAATAAAGTATCATCCTATAAAAACCACTCTCGTTACACAGTAAACGTAACAAGAGCGGCTCATCTGTCTGTTTATTCAGTTATCATAGCACCAGAGAACAAGCGTGTAAAACATTTTCTGGTTCCATCTTTATTAAAGCGTCACCAAAAGATATAAGAGAGGATAGAGATGTCGGAGACTCCTAATTTATCTATCACCGGTGAATGTGAATCTTATCTCTTTGTTCCGATGAAGTCAGCCACCAATCTCGTTCGCTAGGTGAGAGTGTCTAATTCCCAACAGATTATTACCCGCATCTAAATCGTTCTTCAAACACTTCCTAAACTAATGAAACCTCTTATTTAGTGAACGAATGATATCAATGCTTTTTCATTAGCGCCAAGCAAGTATGAAGCCGAAGACAGTGAACCTTCACTTCACTGTCTTCGGCCGGCTGACACTGCGTATGATTATCCTGTATTGCCGCTTTGCTTCTAACTCCCCTTTATATATGAATAAGCAACTTGAGAAGCTTTTTCTCCTTCGTTTGCATCAACATAATAGTGGAACAATTGCTTTTCATAATAGCTAGCTAATGTTATATTTCCATTCTTCCTTAAGTACGGGATAAAAGCTTCATGTAAATACGTGTAATAACGAGTTGTTTGACCTTTTATAAGATAAGTTAACAATTTAAACCTTTTTGTATTGCCTATATTCCCATTCTTCTTAGCTAGTTGAGTCCCTTCATTAACTAGTCTCAATAATACACTTTGAGGCTCTACATTCTGTAATAAATGACTAGTATGAATATATCCAAATAATGGCATTGAGTAGTCTGGTTGCTCACACTGTTTATACAGCTCAAGTGCAGCTTTATAATATGAATTTGATTCTCTATATTTAGAAACTAAGAAGTATTCTTTGCCAAGGTTGCACATCAAAACTCCTTTTTTTTCATTTTCACCAAATAAATCGCAGCTTCGCATTAAATCTGTGTACTTCTTTTTGACATGATCCATTTCTTCTTGGATAATTTGCCCGCTCTGCGTTAGCAAAATTAATGTTTCTGCATCGATAATCTTACGAAAATGATTTGCTTGTTTAAAGAAATGTAAGCTTGTTCTCGCATATTCGTATGCCTTTACAAGGTGGCCAAAGCGGTAGCATGTAATAGCAAGATGATAGTAATACTCATTATTACGGTAAATATCCGGTTCAATTTGTTTAAAGAAACCAAGTGCTTTGGCATACTCACCTGTATATAAACAATGAACTCCACTCACATGTAGATATAGCTGTTCTTCCCTGTCTGTCAGTAAATGCTTCTTTAACTCGATTTTATTTAGTAATCGCAAAGCCTCTTTTAGATCCTTTTTTGTTAGATAATACCGAACTTGTAATAGTTGATAGTGTAAAGCTAAATTAGAACGTGTTAGCAATTCATTATCCTCTAGTGATGATTTGTAGGTCTCTGTTTTTTCTCTGTCCTGCATAATCATCGAATCATGCCAATTCTTTAATATCTCTTTAAGCTTCTCGAACTTTTTCACTTCATGACTGATATTCACACCAAGGCGATCACTCAATAATTGAGTAATCTCTTTAGAGTAATGTGCTGTACCTCGCTCAATTCGACTCATATGTGCGACAGAACAGATCCCCTGGCAAAGTTGGTGCTGTGTGAACTTCTGTTGTTCTCGATAGTATTTTATAATAAATCCTTCATGCATTAATGATTACCTACCTTTCTAGTTACCGTTTCAAAACCGGGACTTACCCTATACACTGACCAGTTAAACATGACTTTTGTTCCGGTTGGAATAAGGACTTTTTCATTATTTATCTTTTTTCACCTTATTATTATAAATTATATCAAATTTCTGAGTCATTTTTGCGGTATTCTCACAAATATCTGAAAGTTCATATTAATAAAAATCCAATTAATTCGGCTTCTACTATGAACAATGCCTAATTCACTCTATCTTTTGACATACTTTCTATTTAGCTAATTCTACGAGATTTGTGTTAATGCTCTAAATCGATTCATATTCTCCAAATTTTCGCTATACTTCATCTCATGAATAAACAAAATACACAATATTTTGAGAGGAGCGCTGCGATGAATATCGATAAAAAGAAACAAAAACCGTGGAACGTAATGGTATTAACCGCACTGTCAACAAGTTTGGTATTCGGAGGGTTTGGCTATTCTCCACAACAAGTATCAGCTGAAACAAAAACTGGTTCACTCAATCTATCAGATGACATCAAATTAGATAGTACTGAGACGGTCTCTGTCATCGTTGAGCTAGAAGAATCTCCCGAGCATTTAGCGATTGCAGAAGCACTTGAAAAAGGTGAGGATCTAACAGAATCGCAAGCAAAAGCAAAGGTAGAAGCGTCTCAGGATTCATTTGAGGAAGACTTATCTACTAAACAATCATCTTATACAATTACACATACGTATCAATCCGTTTTTAATGGTTTTACCATTGAATTACCTGCAAATCAATTAGAAGCACTTTCAGAGATTGACGGTGTTAAAACCGTCTGGGAAAACGAAGAGGTTCAACTCATTGATCCTGTATTAGAAGAAAGTGTTCTAGAAGAAGCGATTGAACCCTATATGGCAGATAGTGTGCCTTATCTAGGTGTTGATCGACTCCATATTGATGGGATCACTGGTGAAGGGGTAAAAGTCGGAGTCATTGATACTGGTGTTGATTACACACACCCTGACCTTACAGCAGCCTACAAAGGTGGATATGACTTTGTCGATAATGATGATGATGCACAAGAAACAACCTACGATGATTGGTTAGCATCAGGAATGCCGGAATTTAATATCAATGGAAGTTCGTATTATACATCACATGGTACACATGTTGCTGGCACCATTGCTTGGACAAGGTGATAACGAATCTGATTTTGCCACAACAGGTATTGCACCTGACGCTGACATTTATTCCTATCGAGTATTAGGTCCTTATGGATCAGGTACAACAGCAAATGTACTTGGTGGTATTGAACTTTCTGTTGAAGATGGAATGGATGTTATTAATCTATCTCTTGGGGCTAATGTTAACGATCCACTATACCCTACTAGTGTTGCAGTAAATAATGCTGTTTTAGCTGGCGTTACGGCTGTTGTTTCAGCAGGTAACAGTGGTAGAGATGGTCTTTATACACTTGGTTCACCAGGTACCTCTCCACTTGCCATTACGGTTGGTGCCAACGATGTGCCGTTAGTGTTCACTGACTTTACTGGCTATCTTGATGAATCATTCTCAGCTGGCCTTGTGAATATCTCAAGCGGGTTTGATACTGATTTTGATGAATTAGAAGCGGGTGAATATGGCATTGTTTATGCCGGCCTTGGTTCAGTTGCAGAGTTTAATCAGGTTGATGCAGAAGGAAAAGTTGCTCTTGTTGCTCGTGGAGAATTGGCGTTTGTAGATAAAATTGCAAATGCTAAAGCCGCTGGTGCAGAAGCGATTATTATCTATAACAACATACCGGGAGCTTGGACACATCCCTAACTACTTTGGAGAAGGCGTGAATTTTGTCGTTGGTTTCTCTTTAACCTATGAGGATGGTATTGCTCTAAGAGATGCGATTACCGATGAAAGCTCATTCTCGTTTGGTGACCGAAGCGAATCACAAACTCCAGGTGGTGTACTAGCTGATTTCAGTTCTCGTGGTCCAGTTAATGAATCATTTGCAATTAAACCTGAAGTAAGTGCACCAGGTGTCAATACGTTATCACCTGTTCCTACTTATATGAACGGTCCTGACTATATTGGCGATTACGAGTACGCGTATGGGCGTAAATCAGGTACATCAATGTCAGCACCACATGTTGCAGGTACAGCGGCCCTTCTTCTTGAAGTGAAGCCGGACTTATCGCCAGCAGACATTAAAACAACGTTAATGAATACGGCTAATCCAATGACACTAGATTATAGTGTGTTTGAAATTGGTGCTGGGCAAATTGATCCAGTAGCAGCCATTGAAACAGACGTACTTGTTCAAGTAAAAGGTGAAACATTAACATTAGATCCTACTAATAATGAAGTTGCTATTAGAGATCTAACTGGAGCATTAAACTATGGCACTTTTGCTAAAAACGGCAAAAACGTTCGAGACTTCCAATCGGTAACGTTTAAGAATACAAGTGCCGAAAGCAAAACGTTTACGATTGAATTTGATCACCATGTAGGTATTCAAGGCTCTAAGGATGCGGCACTCAATGGCATTGCATTCCAAGCTCCACAAACCGTTGTGGTTCCTGCAGGTCAAACAATCACTCAAAATATATTCTTCATCAGTCCAAAAACGGCTGAAGCGGGCACATATGAAGGGTATATCAATATTACAAATCAAGCTGACAGCAATGAGCAATATCGTGTTCCATTTGCTGCTGGAATCACTAATTAAACGTACATTTAGAGCCGGATTGGAAAGTGTTCTGGAAACAGACACTTTCCCTTCCTTTTACACTTTGAATGTATGCGAATGGTGCTCTTAGCTACAGGAGGTAATGGTTGTTATGAAGCGTACCCTTTCGTTCGTTATTAAGTCTTTTTTGGGGCTCCTATGCTTGGGTGTAGCCTTTCTTTTTATTCAAAGTCAGCAACAGAGTCAACAAACGCCAAATCTATTTGGTTATTCAGCCCTAACAATTCTTTCAAATAGTATGCAGCCGGAATTTAGCGAAGGAGATGTCATCGTCATTCAGCAGACATCATCAAGTGATCTCGCTACAAATGACATCATTACCTTTGGAACAAAAGACGGTAATCGTGTCACACACAGAATTACAGATACGATGGATCAAGATCAAAATCGTTTTTTCACTACTAAAGGTGATAACAACAATGTAGCTGATGCGGAGCCTGTTTTTGAAGGACAAGTGATCGGCAAGGTACTCTTTTCCATTCCAAAGCTCGGATTCGTTGCTAGATTTTTATCTGAACCGATTGGTTTTATGCTGTTAATTGTTTTACCACTAGTAGCATATGTCGGCATCACAGTATATGAACGGCTCTCAAAGCCAACTAAAAAAGAGGAGGCATTTAAATGAAAAACGTAAAAAAAGCATTACTCGGAACAGCATTAGCAGGTGCATTGGTACTCGGAGCAGGGTTTGGATCTTACTCTTGGTTCACATCTGAGATTCAAGCAACTGGACAATTAACAACAGGCACACTTGAAATTAATAATGGGAACGATATTGAAGAGAACATTGTAAACTACAATGGCTTTGCTCCATCAAACCTAGTATTTGGAGATTGGCTAACCATTGAAAATACAGGTAGTATGGATACAAACCTTGAAGTCCAATTCTCGCATGAACTCGATCAAAATGTAGATATCTCATCTTTCAAAGTTGGATACATAGCGATTAAGTATACCATCCAACCAAGTAGAGACGTATTAGAAGCAACCCAATTAAAACTTCAGGATCTATTTGATGGCGTGACAAATGAAGTAGAGACACAAGCGGCTATTGCAGAGATTACAAATGACGCAGAAATTGTCAGTGGCTTTGTTGAAGCACCTGCTTTTAGAGCATTTAGTGATGGAGCTGTCAACACAGGCGGTTTCTTGCTTGGAGATGGCGCTCTGTCTGGATCAACTAATGAATTCTGGCAGCTTGATGAAGCTCAATACATTGACCTAAATTTCGGTGTAAAGCTTGATGAAAACGCAGGAAACGAATATCAAGGCTTAGCTTACTCAGCTACTCTAGACGTAACTGCCAAACAAACGGATGATGGTGCTGAAAAGTAAGAGACTAAGGACACAAAAAAACGAGCCATTATGTGGTTAAACTCACATAACGGTTCTTTTTTTTATTAATATGAGAACGGATTGGTACCAGTCAGCGTTACTAGGGGTCTAGAATTGGAATGATTTGATGGTATGTCTCTGGTGGCGCGGGTATTCGCTCTTCTCCGGCGGGTATGGCCCTGCTCTCGCGGGTATTTGCCCTACTCTCACGGGTATGGCTCCACTCCCGCGGGTATTCGCTCTTCTCTCGCTGGTATAACTCTGCTCTCGCGGGTATTTCCTCTTCTCCCACGGGTATGGCCCTGCTCTCGCGGGTATTTGCCCTACTCTCACGGGTATGGCTCCACTCCCGCGGGTATTCGCTCTTCTCTCGTTGGTATAACTCTGCTCTCGCGGGTATTTCCTCTACTCCCACGGGTATGGCCCTTCTCTCGCGGGTATTTCCTCTACTCCCGCGGGTATGCCCCTGTTCTCGCGGGTATTTGCTCTTCTCCCACAGGTATCTCCGCCATTATTTAATTTGTAAGTAGATAGAGTTGTTAGAGGCATATTATCAAAGTACTAGATAGTGAAGCTGCGCATTTACGCATCCTCGCAAGATTCCCTCTCCCATTACAGTAGTAGAGTCTCCACCAATTCCCCAAAACTAAACGACGAACGGTCCTAATGCACATCACATCAGGATCGTTCGCCGTTATATTTTATCCTTATATTTCTTTCCTAAGCTCTGTTAGGTTTTTACAGCTATTTACCTATCTTCTCTGAGACTAGGAGTCTCAACACATCTGCCGTTTGTTCAATATCAACTCTGCTTACATCATAATGTGTAACCAAACGCACAATTGTTGGAGCAAATGGATTAGCAAGGACTCCGTTTTCTTTTAGGAGCTCAACAAACTGCTTTGAGGTTAAACCCGTCTCAGAGACATCCATCATGACGATGTTCGTCTCAACTTCGAAAGCAACTCGTAATTGCGGAAGTGCATGTATTTGCTCTGCTAGCCACTTTGCATGCTGATGATCTTCGTCCAATCGGTCAACCATTTCTGTAAGAGCGATGATGCCAGGTGCAGCAAGTACACCGGATTGACGAAGCCCTCCACCTAAACGCTTTCTCCATTTTCGTGCTTTTGCAATAAACTCGCTACTACCTGCAATGATCGACCCTACAGGTGCTCCAAGTCCTTTTGACAAACAGATTTGAACCGTTGTCACATATTGCGTAAAATCAGTCATTGGGCGCTTTAAGGCTACAGCAGCGTTCATTAGTCTGGCTCCATCTAGATGCACAGGAAGATGATGCCGCTTTGCTACTTCATAAATTTCTTTCATACTCTCAGGAGTTGTGACAGTACCTCCGGCTCGATTATGAGTGTTCTCCAAACAGATTAATCCCGTTTCAGCTTCATGGATATCAGATCCTCGAATAGCTGCTTCAATATCTAATGCATTCATTGATCCACGTTCCCCTTTTATCGGGAAAGGCTGAATACCCGCAAAAGCCGAGGTTGCTCCACCTTCATAGCGAAAAATATGCGAGCCTTCTTCTAGAATAATTTCCTGACCTAACGAACAATGCACCAAAACGGCAATCTGATTTCCCTGAGTCCCACTTGTGACAAAAAGGGCTTCTTCTTTCCCAAGCATGTCAGCTGCTAGTTCTTCCAATTTACGCATGGTTGGATCATCTCGATATACATCATCTCCAACCTCTGCCTCATACATCTTCTGTCTCATCCGGTCTGTCAGCTTTGTTACTGTATCACTGCGAAGATCAATCATTACACAACACCCCTGACCTCTTATTTATCTGTAGTATACCATCATCTCAAACCAAGAGTCTGTACATTCGTTAACTTCAATGACATGGATATGTTTTAGATCTCATCCACCGGGAAAACCATATACTACGATATTAAAAATGAGGTGTTAAGTATGAGTATTGAAGGAAAAGTTGTCATTATTACAGGTGCGTCAAGTGGAATTGGTGAAGCAACTGCCAAAGAACTAGGTGCAAATGGGGCAAAATTAGTTCTTGCTGCAAGAAGAGAGGACAGGCTTCAATCACTACAAAACAACCTAAAAAAAGAAGGCGTAGAAGTGGCCTATACAACAGCGGATGTAACTTCTAATGAGGAAATGGAACAGCTTGCACAGTTCACTTTAGATAAATACGGACAAATTGATGTGATTATCAACAATGCCGGTTTAATGCCACTCGCTAATTTAAATAAGAAAAAAGTAGACGAGTGGAATACGATGATTGATGTAAATATTAAAGGTGTACTTTACGGGATTGGTGCTGTTCTGCCTCATATGAGAGAACGTAAGTCCGGGCATATTATTAATATCTCATCTGTAGCAGGTCATGAAGTGATGCCAGGTGGCGCTGTTTATTGTGGAACAAAATTTGCCGTTCGTGCAATTACCGAGGGCTTACGAAAAGAAGAAGCTGCTGAAGGTAACAATATTCGTACAACTATTATCTCGCCAGGAGCCGTACAAACTGAATTAACGGATCATATTTCTGATTCAGACGCTAAGCAGGGTGCAGATGCATTATATGAAGTAGCCATTTCACCAAACAGTATCGCACGAGCAATCCGTCATACAATAAGTGAACCGGATGATGTAGCAACAAACGAAATAATCATCCGCCCAACTGCACAAGAATTGTAAACATTTTATCTCAAGACTAAAAAGGAACTGGACGTACTTACTCGTGTCCAGTTCCTTTTTATTTATCGTTTCACCAGTTTTCCATGAACAACAAATCTACATTTTACCTGCTCTTGTTTCTTCCATTATGTAATTCCGATTAAGAT
This sequence comes from Alkalicoccobacillus plakortidis, assembly GCF_023703085.1. NCBI lineage: Bacteria > Bacillati > Bacillota > Bacilli > Caryophanales > Bacillaceae > Shouchella > Shouchella oshimensis. Next base: position 154,227 of record NZ_JAMQJY010000003.1, read on the forward strand.
AAAATTAATTATCCTCTGATTGAAGAACAGGGTAATTAATCAGTATCGTCTATCTTGATCCAACCTACGATATCTTGGTTAATGGATAAAAGATCAGAAAAACAGGATAACATCTCATCGTTTTCAATACTAGTTGGTTCTAGTTCTCATTCTTCTTCCAGATCAAAGTCAACATAATTTAGCCAATTTTATGAGCAAATCCAAAAAGAATGTTTTTTTTACACTTATTTATTTATCCAGGCAATTAGAGTATGATAAAACGAGAAAAAAATATAAGAGAAAACGAGTGAATATCCATGTCTGAAAAACAATATAAAATGCCCGCTGAATGGTCATCACATGCACGTACAATGATTGCATGGCCTGTAAAAGATTCAATGGTCTATCCAGAAAATTTCGCGCAAGTATGTGATGGGTACGAACAGTTAATTTTAGCAATAAGTGAATTCGAACCTGTTCTGGTCGTTGTAAATCCAGAGGATGAAGCTATAGTTTCTCCTCGCTTTACACATGCACCTGTTGAATTAATCTCACTCCCTCATAACGATGCGTGGCTGAGAGACAACGGACCAACCTTTGTACGAGATGAAGAAAATCAATTAGTCGGAATCAATTGGGGTTTTAATGCGTGGGGAGAAAAATACGAGCCTTGGGACCTTGATGATGAGGTAGCCCCTGCTCTCCTTTCTTTTATGAAGGTTCCAACCGTTGATGCCCCCTTGATCTTAGAAGGGGGTAGTATTCATGTAGATGGCGAGGGAACGTTGCTTACAACTGAAGAATGCCTGCTTAATCCAAATCGCAATCCCCATTTAAGCAAAGAGGATGTAGAAAAACACCTTAGTACACTACTTGGTGTTAGCAAAACCGTCTGGCTGCCTCTTGGTTTAGAAGGTGATGAAACAGATGGTCACATTGATAATGTTGCCTGTTTCGCCGCTCCTGGAAAAGTGATTTTGCAGGTATGCAATGACCCTAAAGATCCTAATTATACAAGAAGCCAAGAGCATCTTCATATTTTGTCGCAAGAGACAGATGCTTTAGGCCGACCATTTGAAGTCATTCAGATCGAACAGCCTCCTTATCGGGAAGCGGAAGGACAGCGTCTGACTTTAAGCTATCTTAACTTCTATTTTGTAAATGATGGCTTAATCCTTCCAGTATTCGGTGGAGATGCCGTAGAGTATGATCAGAGAGCTCAGGATGTACTACAACAAGTCTTTCCTAATCGTAAAATCCGTACAATTGACGGGATGGCTATCATCTTAGAAGGTGGCAATGTACATTGTACAACCCAACAAGTCCCCTCAGAAAGGAGCACAAAATGAGCGTACTAAAAGTAGCAGCCACTCAGATGAGCTGTAATTCAGATATTCAAACCAATATTCAAAGAGCAGATCAAATCGTACGCGATGCCGCGGCAAATGGCGCAAAGCTTATCTTGCTTCAAGAGTTATTTGAGACTCCATACTTCTGTCAAAAAGAGAAGCCTGAGTATTACGCCTATGCAACAACTGTTGATGAGAACCCAAGCCATCGTTCACTTTAAAAAACTAGCAAAAGAATTAGGCGTTGTTCTACCCATTAGTTTTTATGAAAAAAAGAATACAGCTCGTTATAATTCTGTAGCAATGATTGATGCGAATGGTGAAATTCTAGGGATTTATCGTAAAAGTCATATTCCAGATGGGCCTGGCTATGAAGAGAAATATTATTTCACTCCAGGAGACACTGGGTTTAAAGTATGGAATACAAGTATCGGCAAAATTGGTGTAGGTATTTGTTGGGATCAGTGGTTCCCTGAAGCTGCTCGCGCAATGGCTTTGCAAGGAGCAGAAATCTTATTGTATCCAACTGCTATTGGGTCTGAGCCGGAGGATGCGAGTGTAGATAGCAAACAACATTGGCAGACGTGTATGCTCGGTCATGCTGCCACGAATCTTATGCCCGTTATTGCTTCAAACCGGATCGGTGTGGAAAGCGACGAAGATTCATCGATCACTTTTTATGGATCATCTTTTATTGCGGGACCAACTGGTGCCCTACTTGAGGAAGCCAGTCGCGATACAGAAGAGATCATATATGCTGAGTTTGACCTGAAACAGCTTGAAGCACAACGAGTGGAATGGGGACTATTTAGAGATCGCCGTCCTGATTTATACCATGTATTAACCACTCATGACGGACAGATAAACCGTTAAAAAAACATCCAGTCGAATCATTCGGCTGGATGTTTCTTTTAAAAGATTAAACAAGCTCATGTATACCTTGCTCTAAGTCAGCTGTTACCTTCTCCGTAAGACCTTTCATTTGAGTCAGATCCGTTCCCCAAATCTCTGTATTTACTAAAAGCTTATGCACCGTTTGCTCGAGTGTCGCATCTCCTGCTTCATACTCTTCCCACACAGTCTCAAGAAAAGCTAATGTTTGCTCGTTATCACGAATGATGTAACGAGTACCATTGCGATCTCCAGCAAGGAAAGCACCTTCTTTGTCCACTGGTTTAGTGTAGGCAAGGAGTGCAGCTAGACTTAAGGCTAGCTTATTAGGCAATGTCGCATTCTTTTCTACATAGGCTAATAAACTAGGAACTACTCTTGTCTTAAACTTATATAATGGATTCATGCCGATATCCGTTAGCTGATGCTCTAAGAACGGATTGCTAAACCGCTCTAATACAGATACGGCAAACTGTTCTTTTTCTTCATCATCTGCTTGTACGGTTGGTAGGATTTCATTAAATAGTCCGTCCTTCACAAACGCAGACAATCTCTCATTTGTCATGGCTTGATACACTGTATCTACGCCTGCTAAGTAACACGCTGCAAACATCATCGTGTGTGCACCATTTAATAATCGCACCTTCAGCTCACGATACGGTGTAGCATCTCCCCACTTCACATTTAAACCAGCTTTATGAAAAGGAAGTCGTTCCGCTACTTCTTCTGGAGCATCAATAACAAATAAGTGATACGGCTCACCTATTGTCAAAAGGATATCCTCGTAACCAAGTCGTTCTCTAAAGGAATCTTCTTCCCCTCTAGGGAATCCAGTCACAATTCGATCTACCAATGTATTGCAGAAGAGATTATCGGTCTCAACCCACTCTTTAAATGCTTGTGGTAGCTGCCAATCATGAATTAATTTGAGTACAATCTCTTTTAGAAGATCACCATTTCCTTCTACAAGTTCACATGGAATCAGTGTTATTCCTTTTGACGAATCGCCATCAAACGTTTTGTATCGTTCATATAGAAAAGCAACAACCTTTCCAGGGAAAGATAATGGAGAGGTATTCTCGTCAAAAGTCTCTTGATGATAGGTTAGTCCAGCTTCTGTTGTATTTGAAAACATAAATTCAATATGAGGGGATCTAGCAAGCTCAAGAACGTCTGACCAAAGATTGTAGGGATCAATGCCTCTTGAGATGGATTCAATTAATTCAGCACGATTAACTGTTTCACCATTTTCGACGCCTCTTAGTACGGATGTGTATAATCCATCTTGAGCGTTAAGCTTTGGTACAACCTTCCCATGAGGAGTAGGCTGGATTGCCACTACTTTTCCATCATAAAGTCCTTTAACATTTAATTGATGGATCATCCAATCAACAAATCCACGAAGGAAGTTCCCTTCTCCTACTTGAACTATAGTTTCTTTCACATCATGATTCGATTGGTTTGCATGCTCTTTTGAAAGACTCTTCCACTCCATAACGATCAACCTCTCTTTTATAAAATAACGCCATCTTTAAATAAGGCAATTTCCTTAAAACCATGTCGCTCATTGTGTGTGCGAACATCACCGGAAGCTAAGTTCAGCACATACTCCAATAGTTCTTCCGACAGGTCTTCCATTTTTTTATCTTGGACCAATTCACCAGCATTAAAATCGATCCAATTTTTCTTTCTTTCAAAAAGTGGTGTATTGGTAGACATTTTCACAGTAGGAACCGGTCCACCAAATGGAGTGCCGCGACCTGTTGTGAATAGGACAATATGGGCTCCAGATGCAGCCAAGGCCGTTACTGACACCAAATCATTTCCAGGTCCTTGTAGTAGGCTTAACCCGTTTTTCTTTAACCTTCCCCCGTACGGAAGCACATCAACAACTGGAGCAAATCCGCCTTTTTGTACACAGCCTAATGACTTCTCTTCAAGTGTTGTAATACCACCTTCTTTGTTTCCTGGCGATGGATTCTCATACACTACTTGATCATGTCGAATAAAATAATCTTTGAATCCATTTACCATATCCACAATTCCAGTAAATACATGTTCGTCTGCTGCTCGTTCCATAAGAATGGTTTCTGCACCAAACATTTCTGGAACCTCTGTTAGTACAGTAGAACCTCCATGTGCGATGAGTTTGTCTGAGAATACACCTACAAGTGGGTTAGCCGTAATTCCGGATAGTCCATCAGACCCCCCACATTTTAAGCCTACTTTTAGTTTTGATACTGGAACAGGCTCTCTTTTAAAACTCCCTGCATAAGTAGCAAGTTCTTCAAGGAGCTCTAGTCCACCTCTAGTTCATCCTCAACTTGTTGGACACTTAAAAACTTCACCCGATCAGGATCATATTCCCCAATTACACCTTTAAAGGCGTCAATATAATTATTCTCACAGCCAAGGCCTAATACCAATACTCCTGCAGCATTTGGGTGAGCAACTAGATTACTTAATATTTTCTGTGTGGCTTGAAGGTCGTCTCCAAGCTGAGAACAGCCAAATGGATGTGGAAAGTGAGATACGGCATCAACGCCCTCAAAACCCATGCTATCAGCTTGACGAGCCAATACCTCTGCTGTTTTGTTAATACAGCCCACCGTATTCACAATCCAGATCTCATTCCGAATTCCAACATCTCCATTTTTTCGAACATATCCTTGGAACGTTTTTGGACTTGCCTGCTCGCTGCTGCTTACTGCCACTTCATTTGGCTGGAATGTGTAATCCAACGTTCCTTCAAGTGTCGTCTTAATATTATGAGTATGAATCCAAGCACCTTTTTTAATCGTTGTAGTGGCATAGCCAATAGGGAAACCATACTTGTGAACTGGGTCCCAAGCCGTAAGATCTTGAAGTGCAACCTTGTGACCGCGCTTTACATCCTCTAGAAGTTTCAATGTTTGTCCCTCAAGCTGCAAAATTTCACCAGCTTGATAATCGCGAAGCACAACTACAACATGATCCTGATTATGAACAATGATATGATCCATTATGCTACCCCTCTCATTAATCTCAAATTTTTCCCAAGTACATCTGGACTCTTAATACATGGTTTTCTATTGTTTTATGAACAATCATAAAGGTAAAATCAATTTATGAAAGCGCTTTCTAAATGTCTATATTATAGCATGATCAGAAGGAGGGCTGTAAAGTAGACAAGACTTCCAAGCAAACAATTAATTAAAAGGAGTGATTGTATGAAGAAGGTACTACCCTTTTCCCCACTACTCGTTTTCTTTATTATTGCCGGTCTGTTTTACCCATCACAGGTGAAGGCTAACGACGTCGTTACTCAAGCCGAACATTTGATTACATGGCAAATGGAACATGGCGGTTGGACAAAAGATAAGCCCGAGATCTACACTCGTGATTGGAATGGCAGTGAATCACGATCAGTTTGGGAATCAAATGGTCAAGAACTTGGGACCGTTGATAATGACGCAACCGTATCTGAAATATTGGTAGTTGCAGAAGCATATCAACTAACAGACGATCAACGTTTTTTAGATAGTGCTTATGATGGAATTGACTTTCTCTTTAAACTCCAATATGAAAGCGGAGGAATTAGCCAAGTCTATCCTGAGCGTGGATCTGATCCTTCTAGCTCTGTTTGGTATTCAAATTATGTGACCTTTAATGACCGTGCTATGATCAACGTGCTCGAACTATTTGAACAGGTTTTAAATCAAGAAGCTCCCTTTAATGACGATTTCCTAAACAGTACCCTTCAATCTGAACTGGAAGGTGCCATTGATGGTGGACTCGACTACATCCTTCAATCACAAATTGTGGCGAACGGAACACCAACTGCTTGGTGCCAGCAACATGATCCGAATACGTACGAGCCTATGCCAGGTCGGGCGTATGAACATATATCTATCTCAGGTGATGAATCAGTCAGTATTGTCGAATGGCTGCAAGCACGCCCGAATCCTACACCAGAAGTCACAGCTTCAATTAATCACGCACTCAATTGGTTTGAAGAAGCCAAGCTCACTGATACTAAATACGAAAGACGAACAGAGCCCCATTTCTTTGATGAAACAGGCACAGACACGTGGGCTAGATTCTATGAGATAGGCACAAATCGTCCTATCTTCTCTGGCCGTGACGGTATTGTTCGCTATGACATCATGGAAGTTGAGCAGGAGCGAAGATATGGATATGCTTGGGCTGGTCAATGGCCAGCACGCGTCTTAAATGAATGAAGTGAAAAAAGGTCTGTCGCTGCTAGAGTGGCAGACCCATTTTTCATTTAGGCAAACTCGAAGTAACGCTCTGCGTTGTTGTAGCATATATTTTCAATCATCGCACCAATCCACTCGTAATCATCAGGCGCTTCACCTGCTGCTATCCAGCTACCTACAAGATCACATAAAACCCGACGGAAATATTCATGTCTTGTATAAGATAGGAAGCTTCGCGAGTCAGTCAGCATTCCAACAAACGTACTTAAAAGTCCAATGTTTGAAAGATCCTTCAACTGTTTGATCATGCCGTCTTTTTGATCATTAAACCACCAACCTGATCCAAACTGGATCTTACCTCGGGCTCCACTAGATTGAAAGTTTCCAATGGCCGAAGCGATCACTTCATTATAAATAGGGTTTACTGTGTAAATAATTGATTTAGGCAGTTCGTCTGTCCGTTCAAGCTCATTCAAAAATCCATTTAACGATTGAGCCATAGGAGCGTCTCCCATTGAATCAAAACCTGTATCTGCCCCAAGTTGATTAAACATTCTTGTATTGTTGTTTCTTGCCGCTCCTAAATGAAGCTGCATTGTCCAATCTAACTTATGGTAGAGACGTCCTAGAAATTGCATCGTATACGCTTGATAGGAAAGCTCTTCTTCTGGTGTAATAGAGCTGCCATTAAGGGCCTTTTCAAATACAGCCTCCGCTTCAGCTTGAGTTACTTCTTTAAATGGAATCGTCTCAATTCCATGATCAGATAAACGACAACCAGCCTCATGAAAAACATCAGCTCGTTTTTCTAGAGCTTTTAATAAATCGCTATACGTGCGGATATCTAAATCACTTGCCGCTGCAAGCTTTTCTACATAGCCAATAAACGTATCTGTTTTCACCGCAAGCACCTTGTCAGGACGAAACGCAGGGTATACGTTTGTTTTAAAATCTCCATTTTCAGCAGCTAGTTTCTTATGAGATTCCAATGAATCAATTGGATCATCCGTCGTACAAATGACATTTACATTTGATTGATTAATAATACCTCTCGTACTCATATCAGCATCCTGCAGGCGTTCATTTGCTTGAGTCCAAATTCGTTCTGCAGATTGTTCATTTAATAATTCATCTACACCAAAGTATCGCTTTAGTTCGAGATGAGTCCAGTGGTATAGAGGATTACCAATCGTATGAGGCACGGCTGATGCCCACTTAAGAAATTTATCCTTATCACTTTTTTCCCCAGTAATATAAGACTCATCAATGCCTAATGCACGCATACCTCTCCACTTATAATGGTCTCCATGCAACCACACTTCAGCAATATTGTTATATCTACGATCTCCAGCAATTTCATGAGGTGAAACATGACAATGATAATCTAGAATAGGTTGATCCTTTGCATATTCGTGATACAGTCTTTTTGCAGGTTCGTTTGTTAAAAGGAAATCATCATGAATAAACGCTTTACCAGTAGTGATCATGTGCTATCTCTCCTTTGATATATGAACGCTTTCAAAGTATTAAAGACTATAAATGTTCGAATGCGTTCGAATTAGTTTGATCATACCATGTTTGCGCTTACATCACAATGCTCTTATTTAAGCTAAAATAATGCGACAATTAAGACTGGAGAATTGTTTGTATATACTTTGATCCAAGCTCAGAATCAGTAATCACCTCATCAAGCTCATTAAGCTCTGCAAATTTCATTAAACCAACTTGTTCAAATTTTGTAGAGTCAGCAAGCAGCGTCACGTATTTCGCCCGCTTAATAACTGTGCTTTTCCAGTCATAGTGAAAACTATTTAAGACAGACAAACCTTGAGTAATTGAGACTCCTGCTGTTCCAAGAAATAACCGATTCACATATAGGTGAGATAATGCCTCTATTGTTTGTTTACCAAACAACGAGGTCGTTGCCCCAAGCTGAGAGCCTCCAAGCATCGTTAATTGAACATTCTCTTTCGCATACAAATTGTGCGCAATCTCAATATCATTCGTGATGACCGTGACCGGAAACTCACCTAATAATTCAGCTAACGCATACGTTGTACTACCCCCATCCAATAAAATCACTTCGTTTGGAGTAATCATCTTTAATGCTTCTAAAGCAATATCTGATTTTTTATTCTGATGACTAGATTGTCGTTCCTTCTCAGGAAACAGTCGTCTTGTATCCTTACGTAACACCGCCCCGCCATGGACACGTTGTAATAAGTTCCGCTTTTCGAGCTCTTCTAAATCAAGGCGAATCGTTTTCTCAGTTACCTTTAGCAACTCACTTACAACAGATACCTTTAGCGCTTTATGTTTGTTTAAATAGGCCAATAACTTTTCATGGCGTTCTAATGGTAACATCATGTATCCCCTTTACTTACGTTCTCCCTTCATTATCAAACAAAAACGAACATTAGTAAACAGTGATTTATGATGAAGCTGCGAAATTGTGTACTTAGCTAAAGTAGGAGGCAAGTGCGAAGAATCTTCAGTAGGAGCTTCGGCGCTGGTATCAAGCGCGGGGCTTCTTTAGTAAGAGCTTCAGCTCGCTCACCAAGCTCGGGGGGCTCCTTTACTAAGAGCTTTGGCGCGCTCACCAAGCTCGAGGCTCCTTTAACAAGCGCTTCGGCGTAGTCACCAAGCGCAGGACTCCTTTACTAAGAGCTTTGGCGCGCTCACCAAGCTCGGGGCTCCTTTAATAAGAACTTTGGGGTGGTCACCAAGCGCGGGACTCCTTTAGCAAGAGCTTCGGCGCACTCACTAAGCGCGCGGCTCCTTTACTAAGAGCTTTGGCGCTCTCACCAAGCGCGAGGCTCCTTTACCAATCGCTTCGGCTCGCTCACCAAGCGCGAGGCTCCTTTACCAAGAAGCCCCTCCCCCAAAAGTACTCCCAAAATAAAAAAACGAAACAGTTCGCTCCTCGGAACGTCCATTTCGCGTAATTTTTTTAAACTTCTTAGTTACTCTCATTCAACAAATTGCATATCAACCATTTTTTCATAAGAGTATGGTTTGTCATGGATGCCTGTTTTCTTTAAGACATCCATAGTTTTTGCTAATGCTTCTTCTGTAATGATTCCATCCTTGCTCCAGTGTTCATCTGCGTATGCTCTATTCTGAGTTGCTTCTATTTGCTCGTCGCTCAATGTTGGGAATTCCGTGCGTAGTACTTCTTCTGCTAATTCGGGATCCTCATAAACGGTTTCAAGTCCACGAAGGACGGCTTGCACAAATCCTTCAACTAATTCTGGCTCTTCTTCAATAGTAGATTGTTTTACACTGATGACTGAGTATGGGTAATCTCCAAGTGACGGGAATCCGAAAAATGGTTCTTCCCACACACCCTTATTGATTCCTTCTGTAATTGTAGGTTCTGCTCCGTTTGCTATTTGTGATTTGCCTTGTTCTACTAATGCAAGAACGGCCGTAACATCGGTTGGTTCTTCTAGGATGACATCTTCTTCTAAGTCAATTCCAAGGTCGATAAACAATGATCTTGTCAGTAGGTTTGGGCTTCCTCCATAACGGCTCGCCGCAATGTTTTTTTCTTTTATAAATTCAGCAAGAGCCTCATCGCTATCATCTACTGGCTGCTCTCCTTTTTCGGCCATTAGATACACATTCGCTCGGTTCACGACATTTGCTACCGCTACAATCGGATCACTGCTTCCATCATTTGCAAGTTCATTTGAGTCAGGACCAAGCGATATTTCCCCATACCTCACCACTGACTAGTGTTGTAACATGTGCGCCACCTGCAGCAGTCACCATTTCTACTTCTAGTCCCTCTTCTTCAAAATAGCCTTCATGTATCGCAATATATAGAGGCAGATACCCCGTTAGATGAGCCGGTTCGGCAATCGATACTTTCTTCATTTCTTCCTCATTACCACCACTACACCCAGCTACAATCAAGCCACAAATAATGGCTATCACCATGCCTACTTTCACCTTCCACGTTTGTGTTCGCATTGAGTTTCTCTGCCTCCTTATGTTTGTTGCCCGATTTTTTTTAGTAACCAACGTTCAATCAATCCCACAAACCAATACATAAACAGCGCCAGAAAAGATAAAACAGTTACACCTACCCAAACAAGGTCTATATCTAAAATTTGTCCTGCGTATAAAATCATACGGCCAATTCCTTCACGTGAGGCAATAAATTCACCAACAATTGTACCTGCTAATGCCAATGCAATATTGATGCGCAGGCTACTAATAATCCACGGTAACGACGACGGAATCACCACTTTAAGAAAGACATGGTACCTTTTAGCACCAAGCGTGTAGAGTAGCTTTTCCATGTCGGGATCAATCTGTTTCACTCCGCTGTATGCAGCTAGCGCGGTCACAATGACCGTCATACTAAAAGCTAGAACTACCTTTGAGGAGAAGCCGATTCCAATTAAAATAACTAATACTGGCGCAAGAGCCAATTTGGGAATGGCATTAAATGCAACTAAATAAGGCTCACTAATTGCTGCATAGAGCTTTGACCACCAAAAGGAGAGCCCGATCATTGCACCAATCACAGTTCCGAGTACAAAGCCGTAAATGGTTGCACCAGACGTGAAGAGTAGATCTTGAATGAGTGTACTTTGTGTGAGCTGGAACCATCCCTTTTCAACAATGGTTGTTGGAGAGCTCCAATAGTATTGGTCTACAAAACCAAAACGCACACCCACTTCCCAACCAGGATTAAAAGGATTCCAACCAAACAACGTCCTAAAATGGTATAGATAGAAAATCGTTTGCTTGTTCCTTCTTGATCATCACCTTCCTCCGTTTTCTTCAGGTTCATCGCCTTCACCTCCAACCTCCTCCTTTTCCTCTTGAGCGAGTAAATTATAGAGAGTGCGTTTCATATCAAGAAATTCATTTGTTAGTAATACGTCTCGTGAACGAGGACGCTCAAGATCGACTGATAGAACAGCCTTTATTGACCCTGGTCTTGCGGAAAGAACATAAACCGTATCAGACAAGAATAAGGCTTCATCAATATCATGGGTTACAAACATAATAGTTTTCTCAACGTCCGCCCACATCCTTAATAACCAGGATTGCATTTGCCCTTTAGTCTGAGCATCTAGTGCTGCAAAAGGTTCATCTAAGAGCATGATGTCAGCATCAAATAAAAATGTACGCAATAGAGCAGCACGCTGCCTCATGCCTCCCGAGAGCTCATTTGGGAAATGGTTCTCAAATCCCTTTAACCCGTATCGTTCTAATAAGGGCATCGCTTGTGCAATCGCTACTTTTTTTGTTATTCCTTTGATCTCAAGTCCAAGGATGATGTTTTGAATGATCGTTCTCCAAGGTAAAAGTAGGTCTTTTTGCAACATATATCCGACCTGCCCATTTCGATTCAATATACTAACGCCATCAACTAACACATCTCCTGATGATGGTCTTGTTAGTCCAACGATGATATTAAAAAGCGTTGACTTTCCACATCCACTTGGCCCTACCACGCTGACAAACGTTCCTTTATCTATTTCAATACTTGTTGGTTTAAGTACCTCAGTTATTTTCCCATCCTTTTGAAACGATTTCCCTACCTCTTTAATCTCAAGTTTCATGTAGCTCACCTCCTCCTGAGAAACGAATGCTTGTATCGTTTAATCATAAGCGTAGTCTCTTTTTCAGGTGTTTTATCCTATGCAAATACCCTCGATAAATGAAGACTTTATTTAAAAATAAGCATGTACTTTGTCATATTTACTAACTATGTGAGCAGAATAATTGCGGATGAGTGAATATATAACTAAACTGATCAAAGTTACTTAATTTATAAATTGAAAGAAGGACACTGAAAATGAACTCTGCTTATACATCGCTTTTTAAACCATTTACTTTTAGAAGTGGATTAGAAGTAGATAACCGGATTATGGTTGCACCAATGACGCATTATAGCTCTAATGGGGATGGAACAATCTCTGAGCAAGAATTACCATATATATCAGCTCGATCTGAAGGCCCAGGTGTCGTTATTACCGCTTGTGCAAACGTAACAGCTAACGGAAAAGCTTTCCCTGGTCAACCAGGAATTAACGATGATGCTCATATACCTGGCTTAAAACAGTTAGCAGAAGCCATTCATGAAAAAGGTTCAAAAGCCGTTATTCAGATTCATCATGGTGGTGTGGAATGTCCACCTGAATTAGTTCCAAATGGAGATGTTCTTAGTGCAAGTGATCTACCTGAGAGAGGTGCACGTGCTCTAACAGACGAAGAAGTTAAAGAGGTTATTACTGGATTTGGGGAAGCGACTGCAAGAGCGATCGAAGCTGGATTTGATGGCGTGGAAATCCACGGAGCAAACGGCTATCTCATTCAACAATTCTTCTCTCCACATACCAACAAGAGAACAGACGCGTGGGGTGGAGAAACAGCAACTGATCGATTAGCATTTCCTTTGGCAATCGTTGACGCTGTAAAAAAAGTAGTTGCTGAAAAAGCTCCAAAAAACTTCCTGGTTGGCTATCGCTTTTCACCTGAAGAACCAGAAACTCCAGGACTAACGATGGAGGATACATTTGTTTTAGTAGACGCATTAGCGGAGAGTCAGCTCGATTACCTTCACGTCTCTCTGATGGAAGCTCATTCTAAAGCACGTAGAGGTGCCGATGAAACAAGAAGTCGATTAAGTCTACTTCATGAGCGTGTTGGCAAATTAATTCCATTGGTTGGCGTAGGCTCCGTTCACACACCAGAAGAAGCAGTGTCAGTACTCGAAGAAGGAATGGACTTTGTCGCGTTAGGAAGAGGATTACTAATCGAACCAAACTGGGTTAATTTAGTTAAAAATGGCGAGGAAGCTCATATACAAACAGTTATCAAAGTCAGCGAGAAAGAGAAATACGTTTTACCTGATCCCTTATGGAATGTCATCATGAATGCCGGTGGTTGGGTACCATTTGAAGAATAGAACGAAGTGCAGAGGAGAAACAGACAAATTTAACTGTCTGTCTCTCCTTTTTTTCGTGGATGTCTTGTTAAACTGGATTAGCTCTTGGTGAGGCAGGGGTACTCTTGCTAATTTGTGCTTCTCTCTTGGTGCGGAGGGTTCGCTCTTGCTAGTTAACGCTCCTCTCTTGGTGCGGAGGGTTCGCTCTTGCTAGTTAACGTTTCTCTCTTGGTGCGGAGAGCTCGCTCTTGCTAGTTAACGCTTCTCTCTTGGTGCGGGGGCTCTGCTCTTGCTAACATATCCTTCTCTCTTGCTAAGGAGAGCTCGCTCTTGCTAACACATCCTTCTCTCTTGATGAAGTGAGCTCGCTCTTGCTAACACATCCTTCTCTCTTGATGCGGAGAGCTCGCTCTTGCTAACACACGCTTCTCTCTTGATGCAGAGGCTCTGCTCTTGCTAACACATCCTTCTCTCTTGATGAAGGAGGCTCGCTCTTGCTAACATGGACCGGTTACACTTAATTAGACAGATTCTCTAAGGTCTACTAAACTGGGGTCAAACCCATAAGAGGAGAATGTCTTATGACTAAAAGAAATCGTCGAATCTTTTCATCACCATTTAAAAAGCAACTTGTTCAACTATATGAGGCAGGGAAGCCTCGTACTGAGATTATTAGAGAATATGAGTTAAATCCATCTACCTTTGATCGGTGGGTGAGTCAGTTTCGCAATAGTGGTTCTTTTGAAGAAAAGGACAATCGGAGTCCTGAACAAGAAGAACTACTAAAGTTACGCAAAGAAAATCAGAAACTGGCTATGGAAAATGATATTTTAAAGCAAGCAGCGCTGATTATGGGGCGAAAATCCGAGTAATTCAACAGAACCGGCATAAATACTCTGTCACTGATATGTGCGCTGTTCTTAAGCTTCCAAGAAGCACGTTTTATTATGAGGCCAAACAACCGTGCAAAAAGGAAGAAGAGGCCCTTAGGGCCTTGATTACCGAGATTTTTCATCAGAGTAGACAGTCTTTTGGTCAGCGCAAAATTAAAAAAATGCTTGAGAGAAGAGGCTGGCAAGTCTCTCGACGACGTATTGGACGAATCATGAAAGAAAAAGGGCTCGTTTCGAAATATACCGTTGCCCAATATAAACCGACTCGGAGTCCGTCTAACGAAGCCAGTATTGAGAATGTGTTAGATCGACAGTTTAAACAAGAACAAGTGCTCAAAGTCGTCGTGAGTGACCTGACTTATGTACGCGTGAAGGACAAGTGGCATTATATTTGCATCATCATTGATTTATATAATCGAGAAATTATTGGCTATAGTGCTGGACCGAATAAGGACGCAGCTCTGGTTCAACGCGCCTTCGCCTCGATTCCTTACAACCTTCATAAACTTGGAATGTTTCATACAGACCGAGGTGGAGAATTTAAGAACCACCTCATCGAGGAAGCTCTTTCGACGTTTAGTATTGAGAGATCATTAAGCCATAAAGGAACGCCCTACGATAACGCTGTCGCAGAAGCAACATTTAAAGCAGTTAAGACGGAGTTTGTCTCAGGTCAGATCTTCTCTAGCCAACAAGAACTTGATCTCGCTTTATTTGATTTCGTCCATTGGTTTAACCATGTTCGTATTCATGGATCTCTTAACTATTTAACACCGGAAGAATACAAAGTCACGCACCTTAAGGAATTTGTCTAGTTTAGTGTTGACATACCAACACATCCTTCTCTCTTGATGAAGGAGAGCTCGCTCTTGCTAACACACCCTTCTCTCTTGATGAAGTGAGCTCGCTCTTGCTAACACACCTTTCTCTCTTGCTAAGGAGGGCATGTTCTTGCTAAATTCATTACCTTTCGGGTTATCAAGCCTTTGCCTTTTAATCCAATATGCTTGACCTTGATATGGAGCTAGTTCCTCTTGATAAACCCTCATCATCTTATTTTTGAGCTTTTAATAGTCCTACTTCAGGCATATTTACAAAAACAGAATGATATTGATGAGCTGCAACTGTATAGGCTTCATGATAAATACCTAGACTATGATCGGCTGCAACACTTTTATTAAAATGCTTCCATGCCTTCAAGTGTTTGGCGCCTCTTGAATAGGACATGATTGATTCATGCGAATCCCAATATTGAACTAGTGTGATGCCCCGCCATGTTAGAAAATAATCAGTGTGGTAAAAGCCTAACTCCGCTTTATTTTGATACAATTCAGCAACCATCGGCCTCATCGACATAAAGCTTTTAAACCATTTATGTACAGCCCATAGCTTATTAATTTTCACACCAATAATAAAGACAGCTAGTGGCTGATCGGTTTTAGGCGTGATACGTCCTTTATTAATATTCATGTAGTTCTCCCTTCAAGTAAGATGGTGGTATTTGACTTTTATATCGTTGGAGTTTAACCTAAAACAAACCATTGGTCTGTTTTAGGTTACGATACCGACTGTCGGTTTGTCAATCATTCTGAAAGGATTTTATTCTATGCCACTAACCTATCCCTACACTGCTAATCTGAAGCATATCTTAAGCCAAACTGAGATGTTGATTAAAGAACACGGATGTGCTCACACTACACTAAAAATGATCATGGAAAAAGCTGAGGTTTCAAAAGGCGCCATCTATCATTATGTTAAAAGTAAAGATGAATTATTTGGCCTGATGTTGCAGAAGAATATCGCTGAGACCAATGATTCATTTTGGGAGATCTTAAATAGTAAGTGTACAGATCTTTCAGAGCCACTCAAAGCAATTACTGAAGGTTTAACTTTTTTCCTTAACAAAGAGGATGTATCTAATCCTATTTTCATTTATCTACTTGGTAAAAATGACAACCCAGCAGTAGAAAAGGTGTTAGACGAATTCTATCAATTTAGCGAAAAGCAAGCGAGTAGCTGGATACAAGCTGGCCAAGAAGGTGGAGTCATTGAAACCTCTATTGATCCGAAAGCAACTGCCTCATCATTTCTTGCCTATTCTTACGGATTAAGAGTAACTCTAATGTTATCGAAGGAGCGCGCCTTGAATGTAAAGGAGCAATTTTATTCCTACATGCTGCACGTTCTCTCCCCAAAGTCATCACAAAAAAGAACCTCGCAATATTAATTTGCGAGACTCTTTTTTCTACTCATCCTTCTGGTATCTCAGCGGTGAATATGCTTCTACATCAACATCCATATCTTTCTTTAATACAATGTCGGCGGTCAGTTTCCCGACATAGGGTCCCATGGTTAAGCCAGAGGCACCTAATCCAGTTGCAACGACCAATCCTTTAACTGTGGGAATTCGACCAAACAACGGAGTGACATCAGGGCCAAGCTTGGTCTAAAGCCAATTCGAGTCTCCTTTAGAGTACTATTTGCTAATCCAGGAGCTACGTATAATGCCTCGTCTAAGACTTCTTTTAAGCCTTCTGCAGTTACTCTGTAATCAAAGCCAGATCCTGTTTCGCGGGTTGCCCCAACTACAACACGTGAATCATCAAAAGATAATTGGTAGTGACCCGTTTTTGGAAGGATAACTGGCCACTTTGATGTGTCTACTCCCGGAAGTTCAAGGTGTGCAATTTGTCCTTTTTGTGGTTCCACTGGGATGCGCACGCCGATCGTTTCTAGTATTTCATTTATCCATGCGCCACTAGTTAGAACAACGTGATCAGCGGGAAGCAATTGATTATCAACTAAAACCCCTTTAACCACTTCTTGTTCCACAACTAGTTCTGCTCTTGCGTTTAAAAATTGTACGCCATGCTTTTCTGCTGCTTTTTGCAGAGAATTTCGCAGTAATCTTCCATCTAGCCTCGCCGCACCACTAATATGAACAGCTTCGTACCTTGAATCTAGTGGTGGATATAGCATGTTTGCCTGCTTTTGTGTAAGTCTAGTTATGTCTCCTGCTTCTGGTGCTTCCTCTTGTCGTAGCCTTGCCATTTGTTCGATCCGGTCAAGCTTTTCAGGGTCTTCACTAATTGCCATCGCCCCTACTATTTTGTAACCAGTCTCTTCTTCACCATCTTGCCGTAACTGTTCTAGTAAATCTTGATAATATTTCGCGCCGGCAGAAGCAAGAGTATACCAACTCTCCCCCCGCTCTGTGAACCACGGGCACACAATCCCAGCACCGGCTGCTGTAGCTTGACCTTCATGCTGCTGATCAACAACACATACATCTTCTCCTGATAAAGCTAGTGAGTAAGCTACACTAGCACCAAAAATCCCAGCCCCTACTACAATGGTTGTCATGCCCCTCACCCTTTTTAAATTAGACTTTTATCTTATATATTTTCTTTGGTCTACCTCTTAAGCGTTCCTGTCTTTTTAGGGAAACTTCTGCTAAATTCGCTTCTTCTAATTTTTTTAAGATACGGTTTGCACTACGGATCGTTACGCCCAAGTAGAAAGCGAGTTCTTCTGAAGAGATGACATCCGATCCTACTCTTTTTAGAGCAGCTTGGATCTTCTGCAATTGTAGGATCGTTAAACCTGATTGTTCGCTCATATTCATTAGTTGATCACCCGCAGGAAAATCCCGATTAACCGTAGTTGGCATTCCTTGCATTGGACCTATTAAATCCGATTCAGTCAATACATATGATCCTTGCTCCTGCCTACTCGCCGTCTCTGCATGTAATCTTGCTTGTAACAATGACTTCCCTGTGCCCCAGCCAACATGCATTTGTTCTTGAAGCTGTTCTGAGAGAAATATAGAAAGTGAGCAACTCGTGAAATCACTCGTCATTTGCTTCAACTCTCCATAAGTTGTAATAATCTCAAGTTCAGGATATTTGTTATGTATTAAAAAGGAGTATCCATATTTTTGTTCAAATTGCTTAATATATTCAATCCGAATTTGATTCGTTTGATCTTGTTTACCAGATAGATGTCCTACAACTGTTTGATTATTTAGTAGCTTCAGTTCTTGAATCTGATGAATCAGTGTTCGAATACTATCCTGGATTGATGCCTCTGAAGGAAACAGAAATAGCGTGTGAATTCCTCTACTTTTTAGTTCATCTACAACATTACTCATTCTAGTAATTGAAAGATCAACTAACCCTTTTTCCCATAAGGAAACATGAAATTCAATCAGTCTCTCATAAACATCCTCGTGTAGATAGTCGGTAAATTCATTACTGTATGTATATGGTCTCTCATCTTTTGTGAGGATTTGCTTTAGACCCATGTAATTATTTTCGATAGTTAAGAAGTCTATAATCGTTCGACTTACGTTAAGTCCATTTGTTCTAGCAATATTAAATAACTCCTGATAAAAATCTCCTTCACTCACATCTAAATAGACACTAGGTACACTCACATGTTGAAGCTCTTGTGATAAGACCGATTGTGTATAGATACCACTAAGTAGAAAGCCATCTACCTTATATTCATACTTTTGATATAACTCACTAATTTGTGATGGACGTTCATAAGGAAGAAAGATAAACTCAATATTTTCTATTTCACTGACTGCTTTTTCTATATAGGCTTGCGAGTGAAATGCTGTGAGTACTCCGATTCGATGCAACCTATCTCCTCCTCTCTTCATTCTCGTCATTTATACATTTATATCATAGGCTGATAATTAAAGGCAAAAGAACATTCTCTTATGAGAGATTAGTTAACAAAAAGGTTGTAATTGATAGAATATTCTCATATGATGGGTAAAACATCGAAACGTCTTTAATATGTCCAAAAATAAAAATGACGAGGAGAATAAATCATGTCTGACTTCGAAACCATTCGCTCCATTATCGATGCTAAACAACCTCTTTTTGAAGATACTGCTAAGAAAATTTGGAATCTTGCTGAGCTACGTTTTGAAGAAACGAAATCTTCAAAATTATTGAGCGAAATACTTGAACAGGAAGGATTTAAGCTTACATATAATGTGGCTGGTCTTTCAACTGCGTTCACTGCCTCTTACGGATCTGGTTCACCGGTCATTTCCTTTTTAGGTGAGTTCGATGCTTTATCGCAGCTAAGTCAAAAGCCAGAAATCCCCCATCAAGAGCCTATTCAAGCCGGCGAGAGCGGCCACGGATGTGGTCATCACCTTCTTGGTACCGGGGCACTTGCTGCCGCTGTCACTGTTCGTCATTACCTAGATAAACATCAACTCTCTGGGACTGTTCGTTTTTATGGCTGTCCAGGTGAAGAAGGTGGATCTGGGAAAGCATTTATGGCGCGTGAAGGTGTTTTCGATGAT
This sequence comes from Alkalicoccobacillus plakortidis, assembly GCF_023703085.1. Taxonomy (NCBI): domain Bacteria; kingdom Bacillati; phylum Bacillota; class Bacilli; order Caryophanales; family Bacillaceae; genus Shouchella; species Shouchella oshimensis. The sequence continues at coordinate 173,774 of NZ_JAMQJY010000003.1, forward strand.
ATTGATACAGCCATTACTTGGCACCCTGGTAGCTATAATGGCATTTGGGCTGTTGAATCACTAGCTAATTATCAGGTTTCCTTTCGTTTTAAAGGAAAGGCTTCTCATGCCGCTGCAAGTCCTCACCTTGGAAGAAGCGCATTAGATGCCGTGGAATTAATGAATGTTGGAGTGAATTATTTAAGAGAGCATATGATTGATGAAGCACGGGTCCATTATTCAATTGTTAATTCCGGTGGTCTTTCTCCTAATGTAGTTCAACCTGAAGCTGAAGTTCTGTATCTAGTGCGCGCACCAGAAATTAGTCAAGTTGATGCCTTGTTCAAACGAGTAGAGAAGATTGCAAAGGGCGCCGCATTGATGACTGAAACAACTTTTGAGATTCACTTTGAAAAAGGCTGCAGTAATTTCATTCGTAATCATGTGCTAGAGGAACAGATGGCTGCTGCTTTTCAAACCGTTCCATTAGCCATCTATACCGATGAAGAACAGTCTTTTGCAAAAGCCATTCAAAAATCGATCACAGAAGAAGAACGAACAGGCTTCTTTAACGATATTAAAGAAATGCTACCAGATAATCAGAAGCAACTGATCCATTCTTTAGAAGAAAAAGACTTGCTAGAGGATGTTATACCAACTACATCAAAAAAAGGGAAGAATATCGGGTCCACTGATGTAGGGGATGTGAGTTGGATCGCTCCAACTGTACAATGCTTCACCACTTGTTTTACTGTGGGCACTCCATTTCATACGTGGCAAATGGTTACACAAGGAGTTAGCACAGCCGCATTTAAAGGAATGAGACAAGCTTCATTAGTCATGGCAGATACAGCCATTAGACTATTTGAATCACCAGAACTTGTTGATCAAGCTAAAAAAGAGCTTCATTCTAAACTTGATAAAACACCATATGTTTGTCCAATACCAAAGGGTGTAACACCCTCACTCGTAAAATAAGTTTATTACTTTTGAATTAACGGAGGTTAGTATTATGTCAACTGCGCAAATGGAGAAAAAAGGATTATTCAACCGTTTTTTAAATGTCGTTGAGAAAGTTGGAAATAAACTTCCACATCCTTTTATTCTCTTTATCTACTTAGCTATTTTCCTAATGATTGTTTCTTTTATTGTTAACTTGTTTGATGTAACAGTTACTCATCCAACAACAAGTGAAGAGATTGTAGCTAAATCGTTATTATCAAAAGAAGGCGTTCTTTACATGCTATCCTCCATGCTTGATAACTTTACAGGGTTTGCTCCTTTTGGACTTGTCATTGTCATGATGTTCGGTATTGGACTCGCTCAGAAAGTTGGATTTTTTGAAACGTTTATGAAATCAACGATCATTCGTGCGCCAAAAGGACTGATTACCTACGCGATTATTTTCACAGGTGTATTAGGTAATATCGCTTCTGATGCCGCTATGATTATTATCCCACCCTTAGCAGGCATGGTTTATTACGCAATTGGTCGTCACCCATTAGCAGGTATGGCTGCCGCTTTTGCTGGTGTTGGGATTGGGTTTACAGCTAATTTTTTAATTGCTGGGACTGATGCGCTGCTTTCAGGCATCACAACGGAGGCTGCTAGAATCATCATTCCTGATTATACCGTTACACCGGTTGATAACTGGTTCTTTATGTGTGCATCCGTCGTTATGTTAGTTTTTGTAGGTGCGTTTATTACGGATAAAATAGTAGAACCACGACTAGGGAAATTTGATCCGAAGTATGCGGATCAAGGACTCATCAATGAAAAAATCAGTAACCCGACTAGTCAAGAAATCAAAGGACTTCGTAATGCAGTGATTGCAGGTGGACTCTATATCGTAATACTTGCAGCACTTATCGTTCCTGTAAATGGTTTCTTAAGAAGCGATGAAGGAACCATTATTCCTTCACCATTTATTTCTAACATCATTCCGATTATACTAATCATGTTTATCCTTGTTGCAGTTGTATATGGTAAAACAGCCGGTACAATTAAGAAAAGTGCTGATGTTCCTACCTTAATGGCTGAAGCAATGAAGGACATGTCAGGATACATTGTCTTAATCTTTGCAGCGGCACAATTTATTAGTTATTTTAACTGGACTAATTTAAGTACGATTACTGCTATATCTAGTTCTTCATTGTTACAAAATGCGAATTTTACTGGTATGGGTTTTGTCGTTTCTTTTATCTTATTAGTAACAATTGTTAATCTGGTTATTTCTAGTGGATCAGCACAATGGGCGTTGATGGCTCCCGTCTTTGTCCCATTATTCATGCTTCTCGACTATGATCCTGCTTTCGCACAACTTGCCTATCGTATTGGTGACTCAACTACAAATAATATCTCACCAGTTAATCCATATGTCATTATGGTGTTAGGTTTTATGAAACGATATGATTCTCGCTTTGGGTTTGGGTCTATCATTTCATTGATGCTTCCATATACATTGATTATTCTTGTAATCTGGATTGTTATGTTCCTAGCGTGGAATCTAATTGGTATTCCAATTGGACCAGGAACAGGTGTTTACTTAGATCAATAATTAAAAATGAAAGGCTTGTGACTTATGACTGTAAAACAACATGTATCTGATAAAGTGAAAAAATTAGAGCCACTACTAGCAGAGTGGCGTAGAGACCTGCACCAATTCCCTGAACTTGGCTTGGTGCGAATATCAAACAACGGCTTATATTGTAGAAAAGCTCAGCCCGCTTTCGTTCAAGCTATTTTTAGGAAAAGACGTCAGTGATTCAGATGCTCGTATGGGCCTTCCAACTCAAGAAGAAGATCAATGGCACGTAGATCGTGCTCGAAAAAACGGTGTTCCTCATGAGTTACTTGAAAAAATGAAAGGTAATCATACAGGTTTAGTTGCTCAATTAGACACAGGTAAACCAGGTAAACATATGGCGTTCAGATTTGATATTGATGCCCTACCTATACACGAAACTCAAGAGGTAGAGCATGCTCCCGTCAAAAATCAATTTGCATCAAGACATAATGGACAGATGCATGCTTGTGGCCATGATGGACATACATCAATTGGTCTTGGAGTTGCACATCTACTTCATGACTTAAAGGACGAGTTGACCGGTACATATACACTTATTTTCCAACCGGCAGAAGAAGGCGTTCGTGGAGCTAAATCAATTGTTCAAAAAGGTTGGCTTGATCATGCTGATTTATTCTTAGCTGGTCATATCATGCATCAACCTGAAGGAACAATTGTCCCTGGAATTTCCTCATCGCTTGCTACATCAAAATATAATGTTGTGTTTTCTGGTGTTTCGTCGCATGCAGGAGCGAGTCCAGAAACCGGACAAAATGCATTATTTGCAGCAGCCACTGCCGCTACTCAGCTCTACGGTATCGCGCGCCATTCAGGTGGAGCGACTAGAATCAATGTTGGTAAGCTGATTGCAGGGAATGGGCGTAACATCATTGCTGACACTGCCTATATGGAAATCGAAACCCGTGGTGAAACAAACGAACTTAACGAATACGTGTCATCAAAAGCGGAGAAGATCCTCAAAGCAGCAGCTGATATGCACGATGTTCAGGTATCTACAGAATTAGTTGGAAAAGGAATTTCAGCACAATCAGACGACATATGGAATGAAATTGTTCAATCGTCTGTGAGTGATAGTACGTATGTAACACATGTGTCACCTGCTTTTGAAAAGATTGGCGGTTCTGAGGATGCTACCTATATGATGGAGCGTGTTCAAGCAAAAGGTGGACTCGCCACCTATCTTTTATATGGATCTACCCTTTCAGCAGCTCATCATAATCCAGCCTTTGACTACGGGGAAGGTGTTCTCGCAATAGCTGTGGATTCACTCATCCATATTGTGTTAAATCAACAAATTTGAAAAAGAGTCACATGAGCAATAACTGCTCATGTGACTCTTAATTGTTATGAAACGCCGTAGAATGATTTTGACTCTTTTTGTTATGTAGCACCAAATCAAGAACGATCATAATCGCTAAACAAGGTAACACTAACTTTTCCTCATTAATCGTTACATGATACGTATCTCCCCAGGTCAGCCATTCTTTTTTAACCGTCATGATTTCTGTTGATTCATCTCTGAGGATGTAATGATGGTTAAACACATCGCCTTCAACGACCCAATTAAAAGGAGATATGTCAAAACTGGCCTTGAAAAACGTGAACTTTTTGACCACCTCACAGACCACTTTGTTATCCATTTCAATGGCATATCGAGGCATCCAAGAAGCTAATTTCTGCTTTATATGGATTTGGGCTTGGCCCATCTACTTCAGAAATCGTTAATTGATCACCAAATGAAAATACTTTGCCTTGTACTTCATAAAGCTTGTTTCCTTGTTGGTCTGAAACTGTAAATTGATCGCCAAATGTGAACACTCGTTGTTTAATGTATAAGTCCATCTCTCCACATCCCTTCTTAGCACACTAGTTCATGTACGGTTCTACCATACAAAAAGTTCCACTTAATTAAATAAAAACCTTCATTCTGTAATAGAATGAAGGTTTTTTTCAACTTACATCAATAATGAAATTAAGAAAGGCAGCGTAAGCACTGATATAAGCGCACTCAGTACAAATGCAGAGCCTGCTTCTGCTTCCATTGATTCAAAGCGAACAGCAATCATGGCTGCTACCGCTGAGCCTGGGAATGCAACAAGAAGAACAAGCATCGTTGTATTTTCAGCTGACATACCCATTGCCCAAGCAATTAAGAACATTAGCGTTGGCTGAACAATTGTTTTTAAGAAAGCAATGCTAAATGCAGGGATGTTAAAGCTCACTTTACGAATACCCACGGTTACACCAACCGCAAATAATGCTACACCAGAGGTAACGTCCCCTATTTCATTAAAGGAATCTGATAACAAACCTGGAGCATGGAATCCAAGAAGTGTTAAAATAACGGCAATTAGCGGAACCAATGCCAACGGCTCACGTAATCCGTGTGCAAACGTTTTGGCTACAACTTTTGCCATGCTCTCATTTTCTGCTTTTTCTCGTTGTGCAATTGTCCCCATAATCGTAGCCGTAGGATCAAGAAGTGCGTTTACCACAATCCCTGTTACAGCGATAGGTACGGCGACAGCCTCTGACCCAAACAAACTTCCTAGAACAGGAATACCCATAAAAGCAAAAGTTGGTTGGGCAGAGTTCAAGGAGAACATTGCCGCATTGGATAAGTTAAACTTAAATCCAAATTTCGTAACCAAAAATATAATAAAATAAAAAACAAAGATCCCTAAAACCAATGCGATCATAAATGGCCATTGGGCTAGTAACACATCTCGAGGTGTCGTTGTGACACCTACAAATAGATGTGCAGGTAATGCAAACTTTGTAACAAGTGTATTAATCCCTTTTGATGAGTTCTTGTCAAATACATTCAAGTACCCTGCTAGATACCCTAATATAATAACAAAAAAGATCGGTATCAGGATAATAAAAATTTCACCAATTCCCACTTTTCAGGACTCCAATTTCATTTGAGTTTCACTCAGTTAGTTTGACGGTACAATCGATTTATACGTCGGTTCCCACATTGCATCTTTAACTGCCTGTTCGATATTATCAGGAGTTATTCGAGCAACACCATCTTCAATGGCTGCTTTTGCAACAGCAATAGCGACTTCGGTTGATACCGAGCGAAGATCTTCTACTCTAGGCAATATAGCAGCTCCTCTGCCTGTACCTTTTGTTGCATTCGCAACAGCATTAGCAGAAGCAGCAAACATTTTCTCTGTAATAAGTTTCGCTTTTACAGCTACGGCACCAAGTCCAAGACCAGGGAAAACAAATGCATTGTTCGCCTGACCAATTACGTAATCAACACCCTTATAGCTGACTGGAGCAAACGGGCTTCCTGTGGCAATTAACGCTTGTCCATCTGTCCAATTAATAAGATCTTCCGGAACAGCTTCAGCTAGTGACGTTGGGTTTGACATCGGCATGATGATCGGTCGCTCAGTATGAGCCGCCATTTCACGAATGATTTCTTCGTTAAATGCACCGGTTGATCCTGAAGTACCAATAAGAATGGTTGGTTTCACCTGTTTTACAACTTCTAATAAACTAATCTGACCCTGTTCATCTCGTTTCCAATCAGAAACTTCTGAGTCTGGGCGAAGATACGGCTTATGGAAGTCTGCTGTATTGCCTCTGTCTTCTGTTAGCAATCCAAACTGATCGACAGCCCAGAAGTTTTTATAGGCTTCTTCCTCTGTAATTCCGTTTAATGCCATGGCACCAACAATTTGATCAGCGTTCCCAATCCCAGCTGAACCTGGACCAAATACAACGACACGCTGTTTTTCTAAAGGTTGCCCTGTTACTTTCAAGCCTGAAACAACAGCTGATAACGTAACGGCTCCAGTTCCTTGGATATCATCATTAAAATTCAGAACTGAGTCTTTGTAATCATCAATAATTTTACGCGCATTCGCTCCACCAAAATCTTCCCAATGAAGCAAAGCTCCAGGGAATTTCTTTAATGCCTCATCTACATAAGTAGAAATAAATTGATCATACTTTTCACCACGAACACGTTCGTGACGCTCTCCTATATACAATGGATCATCAAGAAGCTTTTTATTATTTGTACCTGCATCCAACACAACTGCCAGAACACGACTAGGATCAATTCCTGCTGCAGCTGTATATACAGCTAACTTACCAATCGCAATTTTAATTCCTCCAACTCCCCAGTCTCCTATTCCTAGGATGCTTTCAGAGTCAGTAGCTACAATGACATCAATATCCTCTGGATTTGCATCAATGTTATCAAAGGCTTTAGAAATACCATCTAAATCATTAATAGAAAGATACAATCCTTCTGGACGATAATATTCATGGCTATATTCCTGGATTGCTGTACCTACAGTTGGTGTGTAAACGATAGGTAGCATCTCAGCAATATGCTTGCTAAACAAATGATAAAATAAGACTCGATTACGGTTAGCTAAATCACTTAGCACAACATTTTTTCGTAAGCTTGTCGGTTGCGAAAGAAATTGCTCATACGCTCGATCACTTTGTTCTTTTATAGTTAATACAGTCGGGGGAAGTAACCCTTCCAAATCTAATTCTTTTCTTTCTTCTTCCGTAAAAGCAACGCCTTTATTTAAGCTTGGATTCATTAATAAATCCTTACCTTTTAAAGCTGTTTTCACTTCTTGTTTAGATAAAGTTTGTGTTGAATTCACAATAGGACCTTCTTTCGTTTAGTTAAAGGTTATTTCCTTTAATACTTCGCGACACAAAATATACACCCTTGACAATTTCATGTCAATGTGATTCATACTTTATTTAGTTAGTTTATTATTTATTAAATTTATAAAAATATGTATGGACTCAATTAAGCATTTTTCTAGACAACTTTGGCTAAAACTGTAATCATTAAAGTAATATAGATATCCCTTAGAGGTGACAGCAGTGATAAGACTAGCAACAGTTACAGATATTCAACATATAGCAAGAATGGCAACAGAAACCGTGCAAATCATGAAGGAAGAAAAAAATGATCAATGGGATGAAACGTACCCACTACCCGAACACTTTCAACATGATGTGGAAAATGGAACAATTTTTGTGAAAGAGCTTGATCATGAAGTTGTTGGCTCAATCACCATTGACCGTGATTTTTCCGAAGCCTACAGCCACTTCTCCTGGGAGCAGCCCATTGAGCAGACTATGATTTTCCATCGGTTAGTCGTAAACCCCGCTATTCGTAAAAAGGGAATTGCTTCACAGCTAATTGAATTTGCAGAACAACACGCAAGAACAAAGGGATGTACGTCTATGAAGGTCGACACCTATTCATTAAACCAAAAGGCTCAAGGACTTTTCCTACGACATAGCTACCGTCCAGTTGGAGAATTAAAGTTGCCTGAGCGAGCGAATCCCTTCTACTTTTATGAGAAGACTCTGATCTAAGCACAAAAAAACCACCATTCCGCAATGACGAAATGGTGGTTCTTTGTATGTTATTCAACAGTTATAGATTGAATGATTTGCTCCTGACCTTCTAGCGGCTTGCTCTGATCGTCTGTTTCAACAGCTACAATTTCATCTACAACATCCATACCTTCAGTGACTTTTCCAAATGCCGCATAATCACCATCAAGATGAGGTGAATCTTCTACAACGATAAAAAACTGACTACCTGCTGAATCAGGATCTTGGCTTCTAGCCATTGAAAGTACACCACGATCATGCTTCAAATCATTTTCAAATCCGTTGCTTGAGAATTCTCCCTCTATAGAATGGTCAGGTCCTCCCATTCCCGTACCATCCGGATCTCCACCTTGAATCATAAACCCAGGGATAATACGGTGAAAGGTTAATCCATCGTAAAAACTATCTCTAGCAAGTGAAACAAAATTCTCCACTGTTTTTGGAGCAATGTCAGGATATAGCTCCATGACCACTTCTCCACCGTTTTCCATTGTCATCGTAACATTTATTGGATCTTCTGTTGCTGTCTCTTCTGGATCATTATTAGACGTTCCACATCCACTTATGATAAAAAGGCTTGTCAATAAAGCCATTCCAATACTTTTTGTCCATTTCACGATTAAAACCTCTCCTTTTTCGTCGATGTCTCTTACCTCTTATCATACTACATGAAGTTTAAAACAATAAAAAGACAAGACCCTATCTATTCTTCCTTTCATCACAATATGTGACAATTCAAGGGTCAAGAGAGTGTGATGAAAACGCATACAAAACAAAATTTGTCGGTGTTACACTAAAAAAGAAGGGAGGCCACATCATGTATCTTGATAGTCGCAGTACGGACTTATTAAACGATGTTGTATCAAACCCTGCTCTAAAAAGTTCGGATCTTGAACAAAAGCATAATCTTAATCGTCGTCAGTTAAAATACAGTTTTGACAAAATTAATGATTGGCTAAAGACCAAAAACCTTCCAAAGATTGAACGAACAAAAAAAGGTTCATTTATGATTAGTCCGCTTTTATCATCAACAATTCTTACAGATGAACAAGAGGTGGTCCAGGAAACCATTCCTTCTGAAGGTGAAAGAGTGCTGATGATTTTACTAATGCTAATCAGCAGGCAAGAAGAGTTATCCTTGCTTCATTTTACAAGTGAATTGGAATTTAGTAAAAATACGATTTTAAATGATCTAAAAAAAACTCAAACGTATGTGGATCGTTTTCAAATTAACATCACCTATTCAAGACGACATGGTTATGTTCTCACTGGCAAGGAATTTTCTAAGCGCAAACTATTAATCTCGTTAGTTCATAGCTACTTACTGATTCATCACGGTAAACGTTATCTGATTAAAACTACAGACATTAGTCAGGATGAACTTAAAAAACTGAGAGAAAAAATGACGCATGTTGAATCTGAACTGGGACTTAAGTTTACTGATGACAAAATCGAAGCAATGCCATTTATTTTAGCACTGCTTCTTAGAAGAATTAAGCAGAAGAAAACAATTGATCCATTTTATGTTCATTATGATGAACTCTCAGACACCAAAGAGTATCTGGCTACAGAATTAATTTTAGATGAAGCAGGTCATGTACCAATCAGTGACAGACTATTTATTACTCTTCATTTACTCACAGCCAATGTGTATTGGTCAGAGGCAATTACAGAAGATGTGATTCCTGAACTTAGAGAGGCCTTAAGTGAAATGCTTGAGCTTTTCGAAAAACGTTCCTGCATCTTTTTAAGAGATAAGGAACAGCTGCTTGCTAAGCTGATGCTCCACACAAAACCAGCTTATTATCGAATTAAATACCGACTAACAGATATGAATGAAATTCATCAATCTACCAGTCCAGAATTCGATGAGCTTCATCACATTGCTCGGTTAGCAATGCGTCCACTAGAGAAATTGATTGGTGAACCAATCCCTAATCATGAAGCGATGTACCTCAGCATGTTTTTAGGAGGCTGGTTAACCAAACAAGGTGATAGTCTTCAAGAGAAAATTAAGGCAGTGGTTGTTTGTCCAAAAGGAGTATCCATTTCAAGGCTGATGCTCTCTCAATTAAATGAACTTTTTCCTGAATTCATCTTCCTTGAAGCACTTTCGGTCAGAGAGTTTCAAACGTACAGCTTTCACTATGACTTAGTTTTCTCACCTATTTATGTCGAGACAGATAAAAAGTTATTTATTATTTCTCCTCTAATGAATGAGAGTGAGAAGCTACGTTTGCGAAAACAAGTGATGACTGAGACAGAAGGATACGTCCCTTCAGATGTACAAATGGATCAGCTTATGCACATTATTGAAGCCCATTCGACTATTGAAAATAAGGAGGCTTTACAGGTAGAGCTAAGTCGTTTTATGAACCAGGATCAACCGACACATCATAGTTTGCCTGAAGCAATTACACCTGATTTATCTGATTTTTTAACAGAGCAAACGATTCAACTCGCAGATCGGGTTCATTCTTGGGAAGAGGCTGTTGCGCTTGCTGGCAAACCATTGCTTACAAACAACAGTATTACATCATCCTATATCGATGCTTTACAGAAATTAGATTCAGAGGACCCCTATATTGTGATTGGGTCTAATACCGCTATCCCTCACGCTGATCCAGAGGAAGGGGTAAAACGTGTCTCAATGAGCTTGCTGCAGTTAAAGGAAGGGGTGACATTCGCAAAGTCATACACTATCCACACAATTGTTGTCATTGCGGCTCCCGATAAATACCAGCATCTGCGGGCACTCAGACAATTGATTAAGCTATCTCAAGATTCAGAAGCAATGAATACGATTAAGGTCGCTGACAATGCACGCGTGCTTGCACAACAAATTAAGCAGAATATTTCAATCGAACCACTCTAAATTACTTTTTCAAAGAGGTGCCACATTATGACAACCGTTTTTATTGACGAATCACTCGTCTTACATGACATTCAAGCTTCTTCTAAAGAAGATGCACTAAGACAGATGGCAAACAACATGTTAGAACAAGGCATTGTGAAAAGTAGCTATGTTGAAGCCATCATTGAAAGAGAGAATAACTATGCCACAGGTCTTCCAACAAAAGGAGTGCCCGTTGCAATTCCCCATACAGATCGAGAGCACGTCATTCAAAAAAGCATCAGTATTGGTGTACTTAAGGACCCTGTAGATTTTGTCATTATGGGGGAATCTGATCAAACCGTTCCTGTTAAGCTCATTTTTATGCTTGCTATGGATGAAAACCATACCCAAGCTATCACTTTTGCAGAAGCTTATGAGTGTGTTCCAGGATGAGCAGAGATTGCTCTATTTAGCAGGAGAAAAGGATAAAACAAAACTGATTGATGCGCTTCGTATTAGCCTTGATTTAACTTTAGAAGGAGGTGAAAAAGCATGAAAAAACGCGTATTAGTAGCTTGTGGGACTGGAATTGCAACGTCCACCATTGTGAATGATGCAGTTGAAACCATGATTAAGGAAAACAAAATTGACGCAGAGGTGCTACAAATTAAAGTTTCTGACATCTCTTCTTATGTTGACTCAGCTCATCTTTTGGTCACAACAACAATTGTTAAAACAGAATACCCATTCCCTGTCATCAACGCTCGCTCGTTCCTTACTGGAATTGGGTTAGATGAAACAAAACAAGAGATTTTAGATGAATTAAAAAAATAACAAAGTATGGATGGTGTCCCGATAATCCGGGACCCATCCTGCTATCACTAATTTTTGAACGCAATGGTACACATATAGATAAATTTGTACTAAATAAAGGAGGCACTATTTATGCAACAAGTCATTGATGGACTTCAAGCATTTCTGGATCTTGGCCCTACAGTCATTTTACCCGTCGCTATTTTTCTTCTCGGATTATTTTTCAGACAAAAAATCGGTAAGGCGTTTCGTTCAGCCATCACAATTGGTGTCGCATTTGTAGGGATCTTCCTAGTCGTTGACTTGCTCGTTAACAACTTAGGACCTGCTGCAGAAGCAATGGTTGCAAGACTTGGCGTTGAATTAAATATCATTGATGTCGGTTGGCCTGCTGCAGCAACGATTTCATGGGCAAGTCCAGTGGCTGCGTTTGTTATTCCCCTCGCCTTAATTGTAAACGTACTTATGCTTGTAACAAAAACAACCAAAACAATGAACGTAGATATTTGGAATTTCTGGCATTACACATTTATTGGAGCAATTGTCTATGTGCTTTCTGATGGAAGCTTTGTTCAAGCTCTAATCGCAGCTGTTATCTTCCAAATTATTTGTTTAAAGGTTGCCGACTATACAGCACCAATGCTTGAAAAATACTTTGAGCTACCGGGTATATCCGTTGCAACAGGAAGTACGATTTCATATGCAATCCTGGGTATTCCGCTCGTCAAACTCTTACAAAAAGTGCCTGGTATCAACAAGTTAAATGCTGATCCTGAATCTATCCAACGACGCTTTGGTGTATTTGGTGAATCTCTCATTATTGGTTTAGTTCTTGGTTTACTACTTGGTGTATTAGCCGGCTACAGCGTTGGCGATACGATTAATATCGGGATGTCTATGGCAGCGGTTATGCTCCTGATGCCACGTATGGTGAAAATTTTAATGGAAGGTCTAATGCCTGTATCCCAATCAGCCAGAGAATTTTTAAACAAACGATTTGGCACAAAGGATATCTATATTGGCTTAGATGCAGCCGTTGCGATCGGCCATCCATCTGTTATTGCAACAGCCTTACTGCTGGTACCTATTACGGTTATCCTGGCTATCATTCTTCCAGGTAACAACGTCCTTCCATTTGGTGACCTTGCAACGATACCGTTTATCGTAGCCTTTATCGTCGGAGCAGCAAAAGGAAACATCGTACACTCTGTTATTGTTGGATCTGCTTTAATCGGCTTATCCCTTTATATGGCTACTGATATAGCTGTGCTTCATACACAAATGGCTGAAAGTGCTGCATTCCAAATCCCTGAAGGTACAAGCCTAATCTCTAGTATTGACCAAGGCGGTAACCATGTGAACTACGTTATTTATAAGCTGTTTCAACTATTTAATTAATTGGGAGGCACTCTTATGAAAGCATTGGTAAAAGAAGAACTTGGCTTCGGAAACCTAACTCTCTTGACTGTCGATGAACCTGCCGTTCGAGAAGGACAAGTGAAAATAGAAGTGAAATACGCTGGCATATGTGGCTCGGATCTACACACATATGAAGGAAACTACAAAGTGAATGCACCTGTCACTCTTGGGCATGAATTTTCTGGTGTGATTACTGAAGTAGCTTCAGATGTAACAGAGTTAAATGTAGGAGATCGAGTCACTTCTGAAACGACCTTCTATGTTTGTGGAGAGTGTCGCTATTGCCAAACAGGGGATTTTAATCTATGTAATCATCGAAAAGGACTAGGAACACAAGTTAACGGTGGGTTTGCCAAATATCTTGTCGCAAAAGCAAGCAGTGTTCATAAGCTGCCTGATCATGTTGATTATGCATCAGCTTCTTTAACGGAACCACTTGCTTGTGCCCACCACGCTGTTAAAAAAGCAACGATAAGCCCTGGTGATGTTGCTGTGGTGCTTGGTCCAGGTCCAATTGGATTGTTAACGGCTCAAGTGGCTAAAGCATATGGAGCGAAAGTAATTATCACAGGGCTTGATAACGATTTAACCCGTTTAAATAAAGCAGAAGAGCTAGGTATTGATTCTGTTGTAAATATACAAAAAGAAAACATTCATGACATAGTCAATAGCTTTACTAATGGATATGGTGCAGACCTCATATTTGAATGTACAGGTGCTGTGCCTGCAGCCAATATGGGACTTGATCTGCTTGCGAAAAAAGGACAATTTGTTCAAGTTGGGATCTTCCCACACGCTAAAATCGAAATCGATTTTGAGAAAATTATTCAAAAGGAAATACGTGTTGTTGGAACACGAAGCCAAAAATCAGCCGATTGGGCTCCATCACTTGACATGATGAATGATGGACGAGTGAACGCCAAAGCCCTCATCACCCATGAATTCAGTATTGCAGAATGGGATAAAGGCTACGAAGCGATTAAAAGTGGAGAAGCCATCAAAGTGTCCCTACTGCCATTAGATCAAAACTAGGAGGTAGATGAATATGATTCAATTTATGGTCGATTCAATGCTAGGTCCCTATGGAAAAATGGTCAGCACGTTTTATTTAGATCACCAATTAATCATTAACTCTTTTGTGGTAGGTATCGGAATGATTAGTCTGATTAAGAAAAGAAAGAAACAAGAGACAACTACAACCTCAAATTCGCTCACATAAGGAGTCAAATCATGCATGCACTTAACTTATATGGGATAGAGGATTTGCGTTATGAACCTCTCACAATGCCGGTACTTGAAGCGAGTGATGACGTGATTATTCGTGTCCAAATCGCAGGTATCTGTGGTTCTGACCTCTCTCGTTACAGGAAGCTTGGTCCATATGTAAAAGGTATGACATGGGGACATGAATTTGCAGGAATTGTTGAAGCTGTTGGAAAGTCCGTTACTCATCTAGCACCAGGTGACCCGGTGGCTGCGTGCCCCACAATTGCCTGTGGCCAATGTCTCAGCTGTCAAAAAGGTATCCCATCCCAATGTGACAACCTTTCTGTTATTGGCGCTAGACAACCAGGAGGATTTGCAACCTTCACAAAACTCCCTGCACAAAATGTTCTCCCTTTGCCTGATTCTATTTCCATGGAACAAGCGGCTCTAGTTGAACCTTCTGCAGTTGCGGTCCATGGGTTGTACCTAACGAGCTTACAACCGGGAGGAAGTGTAGCTGTTCTTGGTTGCGGAAATATCGGCTTATTATCAATCGCCTGGGCAAAAATTTTTGGAGCAGCTGCCGTTTATGCGATTGACATTGACTCAAAAAAACTTGAACTAGCCAGACAAATGGGAGCCGATTATTTAATTAATCCAAAAGAAACGCCTGCACATGAACAACTTCTCAAATTGACCGACAATCAAGGAGTAGATGTTGCTATTGAATCTGCCGGCTCTCCCGTTACGTCGGCGCAAGTTTTTGCCCTGCCACGTAAAGGTGGTGAGGTAGTCTTTATGGGCATACCTTATGGCGATGTTGCCGTAGAACGGTTCTACTTTGAGAAAATTGTTCGAAATGAATTAAAAGTGTTCGGCTCATGGAATGCGGTCTCTGCACCATTTCCTGGAAGAGAATGGTCAGCTACCTTGCAAAAGATGAGCACAGGTGAACTAGATGTACGTCCGATGATCACTCACAAACTTTCTCTGCAAGAAGGTCCTCAAGCATTTAGTGATATCATTACTCAAAAAGAATTTTACGGGAAGGTTTTACTCTGCCCTAATAAATTCTAAAAAGCCAAGTGATACTTAGACGTATCACTTGGCTTTTATAGTATCAATCTATCAAATAATCTGGTGGTCTCGCCCATATTTAAGCAGCTGCTCATAGGCGTTTCCTTCAAGCCCAAGCATCATGCAAAAAGCTGGCTCTGTTTTCAACCCCAGATTCTTTAAGCGAATAATCTGTCTTCGGAGTAAGGGCTTCTGCTTTAAGAGGGTAGCTTCTATCAACATATGCAAGTAGGCATTCTGCTTTGTGACACATTTTGGTTGCCCAAACAATTCAAACTCATAGCCTTTATAGATAAAATTAGCTTTAATTGTAGGCTCGCCTCTTACTTCAAAACGTTTCACTCTAAAATCATCATAATGACCGTATAATCGGGTCATTTCTGCTTCCACCTCTGTGAAATTTGACCGATTAATATGCATCACTATGTCAATATCAGAAGTGTCCACATCAATACCAATTGGGATGGTTCCACATAGTGTTGGAGAGTATGCTGACCATCTATTCATAACATCCAGTGTAGCAATTGCTTGGTACACGGCTCTCTGTCTTGGAGTGCCTGCTTTTAAATACCCTAAGGTTCGAAACATAGCTCTCTCTCCCATCTCATGGTTAAGATCATTACCTAAAGTATATCAATCGTATTTTTAATACTCCAATGTATTAATCTATTATTTCCCTTACAGTTTTGTAAGGTTCAAAAAAGCTATTAGTTGATTCGACAAGACTATAAGTGGGAAAATAGAAAGATCATAGTAGAAACAGGTGATTTGATGATTGGATTTATTGGACTTGGTATCATGGGAGAAAACATGGCAAGAAGGCTAATTGAAAGTGGACAGGAGCTTATTCTTCACAATCGAACAAAAGAAAAAGCAGATGAGCTCATAAAAAAAGGAGCTCAATGGGCGGATACACCTGCACAGGTTGCTGAAAGGGCCGATATTGTCTTCACGATGCTAACCACCCCTTCCGTTGTTGAAGCAGTGATTTACGGAGAGCACGGACTTCTATCAGGTCTATCCAATAACACACTTTGGGTAGATACAAGTACAGTTAAGCCTGCGTACTCTCTTAAATGGGCTAAAGACGCCCGGAATGCAGGAGGAAGATTTGTTGACGCTCCCGTAGCTGGATCAAAAGGACCTGCCGAACAAGGTAAACTGCATTTTCTAGTAGGTGGTAGCAAGAAAGATGTCGAGGAAATAACACCGCTTCTAGACGTAATGGGTCAATCCGTACAACATATGGGCGATATCGGTAAGGGATCCGCAACAAAGCTTGCGGTGAACCTGACGCTTGTCCAATCAATGGCAGGTTTAGCTGAGGCTGTAAGCTTTGGTGAATCAGTTGGTTTAGATCGAGCACAGCTAACAGATCTACTCTTGATGCTTCCAACTACTGCACCTGTACTCGATGGAAAACGAGATATGATTGTGAACGGAACATTTGAGACACAGTTTCCACTTGAGCACGCTTATAAAGACTTACAACAACTTTCCGAAACAGCTTATGAAAGCGGGGCACCACTTCCTATTTCACATGCAGCCAAAGAACTTTTTGCTTTTGCCAAACAAAAAGGACTCGGCCGTGAGGATTTCGCTGCAGTATATCTTGCTCTAAAACAAGAGAAATAACGATAAAAAGTGCCGGTGAAATGATCTCACCGGCACTTTTCTTCACTCAATAACTAACTTCTATCTCTTCTATTTCCCCGTTCTCTTTTGTTAATAGTAATGTATCAACATTAGACAGACTGCGACTCTCTCTCAGATACCCACTATACTGTTGATCATCTTCTTCTATCTGCAACTCTGCTACTTCTTCACCGTCGCTTTGTAACGTAAGTAGCTTGGATTTCATTCGCATCTCCACGCTCGATTAACACTCCACTATGTCTTTCAGTTCCCGCTAACGTAACCAAACTAATTCCTTCGCTCAAATTGTTCTTTTCAGCAATAGCTTGAATCATATCTTCTCCAGGGGCTACCTCTAAGATTCCAATACGATTTGCGTGCTCAAAGAAAAATACAGACGGACCATGTGTCTCTTCCTTGTGAATACTAAGAATGTTGTATTTCTCTTCTTTTATATATGTAAGCCCTTTATCAAATGCCCGCTCTGAAGGCGTTGGATAAAATCCAACAAAATATATTGCAATCCCAATCATTCCTATTAGAGCAATGCCTAAAGAAATCCATTTTCGTTTTGTCACATACTCTTCCCCTTTTTCATACTGACTTTAACCTATATCTATTTTATGGTTAATTAAGTCACTTGTCTAACCAGTATGTCATTCTTTTCAGAACAATCACCTCTCCCATAAGCATAATTCCAAATGAATTCGGCCATTTGGCCGGAAGGGGATGCCCTCAGCTTCTAGAAGTTCTCGTTGCGTTCCCTTTCCACCAAATATAAGATCAGGCGATGGCTCGCCTGATTTTTTTATCACTCGATGACTCTGTAACCCACGAGGTGCCTGACGCATCGCCCAGCCTACTACTCTTGCATTATGTGGCTGCTCCAGTAATCGCGCTATTTGTCCGTACGTTGCAACGCGCCCTTCTGGAATCTCCTCAACCACTTGATAGACACGTTCAAAAAATGATTGTTCCATTTGCTCCCTCCTACATTTTATAGAGAGCTTGCCTCTCTTTTAAGTGAGTGTTGAAACCATAAGTAAACAGCCATTGAACACATAATCAAAACAAGCAAACAGAGGTACACAAATCCATACTCGTGAATAACTGAAACATTCACATGGAATGAAATCAAAATGCCACAGATTGCAACGGATAAAGATCCACCCATAAATTGAGCCAGCTGCATCATACCCATACCTGAACCGATGTATTCATCTGGAAGGATTCTTGAAACTTCATTGTTTAGTGCACTTAATGTTGCAGAAAATGCTGGTGAGAAAAATAGGTATCCTATTAGAATTACCAATGGTGAGACGGATGTAAACACAGCAAATACCGCTGCAACACCTGCAAGTAGCACATGTCCCCATAACAAGAATCTTCCATTTCCTAAGCTATCTATACCTCTTCCTACATATCTGGAGATAACAGCCGTTAAAATTGCCCCTGGTGCAATAATAAAACCAATGCCCATTGCTGTTGTTTGAAATTCATTCGCTAGTACTAAAGGCATTAAAAACAAATTACCTAAATTAAGTGACATCACACAAAAACCAACTACTAATAACTTTACATACGCCGGTTGCTTTAATAGCTCCTTGCGAATAAACGTCGGTTTTTTTCTCCTTAAATAGAAACCATGTATTACAATCGAACCTAAACAGATCAAAAGCATCCAAAGAGAACGTTGTGTCACAGCTAGCAGAAGTGTAATTGTATTGACTACAGTTAAAACTCCACCAATCACATCAAACTGAAAAGACCTTGGTTTCTCTTTTGGTAATAGTGGAATAATAATTGGAAAAATCAAGATAACAAGGCAGGTGATTGCAAATAGACCGGCCAAGCCAAATGTCTGATAGACTATGCCTCCAACAATAGGACCCATTCCAAATGCCATTGCACTAGCAGCAGAAATTAACGCTAATGCACTACCTCTGCGTTCATAAGGAATGTATCTACTTACAATAACCATGCCGAGTCCAGCTATTGCCCCTGCTCCACCTGATTGTAGGATTCGTGCTAATAATAATGTATTAAAGTCTGTTGCAAAAATTCCACACACGGAACCTGCCATTAGAATCGTAACACCAATCGCAATTAATAGACGGATCGACACGGAGTCAGATAAACGACTATAAATAACAGTGGTAAGAGCATAACCTATTGAGTAACTAGAGATAATCCAGGAACCGAGCTCAGCCGTAACTTCTAACTGTCCAATGATGCCTGGTATCGACACATTAAACATGGTTGTATTCATAATGACAATAAAAAGCCCAAATGCCCATAAAGGCACGATTAAACGATCATTCATTTTTTTCATCCTATTCTTAAACACAAACCACTTTCGATGGTACGTATTACGTTTTATCGAACCATTATATCTTAAATGAATAGGAATTGCTTACTTCGAGTCTCTAACTATTATTGATTCTCCCCCTTTAAAACGTTACCAATCCCTTCAAACGAACCTTTACTTATTTTTATAAAAAAAGAAGCTCAACCTAATGTTAAGCTTCCTCTTCATTTTCACTTTCCACCTGTTGATTTGTATATCCCTGATAGTTTTTTTGTATAAGTTCTGCAAACCAGAGATAATAACTTCGAGCTTCTTCACGAGGAATGTCCTTTATAAAGGTATATTCAACTGGTTTGCCTCGTGTTGCGATCTGTAGTGAAGCTAGTCCAACTGACGTTGCAACCAAGTTTCCTGCAACGTCACCTCTTCAATTTTTTTCATTCCTGTTGTAGTGAGCTCGTTGAAAATCCCACCAATTTCAACCTGAGTATATGAATCACTAATCTGATATCTAGTGTACTTATAATCAAGTAATCGGTTTAAGATAATCAGAAGAAGTAGAATTAGGCAGACATACCATAAATGACTCCAAGCAATGAAAACAATGACAGACACAAACATCCAGAAATAGCTTGGTCGTAAGAGTTTTACCCATAATGCACGTCGTGGCAGTTTTTTTTCTGGCTGGCTGTACGTAAAACCAGGAATAATCTCTGGAAGAAGTTCTGGTATTCTATCAATCGATAAAAAAGGAAAAATAACTGCTGACTCAGCTTCATCCCCTTCACCTTCTCCACCTGCACACATTAATCTGACCTTTGCAATACCAAACCATCGCCTAATGATTGTCTTAGATACACTCACACCTTGAACTTTACTCTTAAGTAAAGAAATTTCCTTCACTTGTAATAAACCCTTTTTAATATAGATTCGATCGTTATCACTTCGTACTTCAAAGCGACCATATTGCAAAAAGGTTGTTACAATTCCAAATAAACTCGAGATGATCAGAAGAATGATAATGGATACCGCTAACCAAATCCAGTGATCCTTTAGAAAGTCCCACGTACTCTCGAGATACCCATCAAGAGAAAAAATTTCATCCACATTAAAAAAGATTGTGATCAATATAGGGATTAAAGCAAGAATACTAAACGATGTAAAGGACGCTTTCATTAACTCTTTATTCGTGACCGTATAATGATGCGTTTTAGAGTCTATTTTCTGTTCAGCCAATTCGTTATCAGTTTGCTTACCCTTAGCCTCTAAAAACGTTTGGATGGCATTTGCTTGATCGCGTTTCACCATTTTCAAATGAATTGTAGCATCACTAGATGCCTCTGTTTCTAGCTTAAGAGTTGTGACTCGAAACAGTTTTCCAATTATATTTGTTGTTTTGGAGACATTTTGAATTCGATGGTATCGAATAAATTGTTCTTTTTTATTTAACCCACCCTTCCTAATGTGTAGTTCCTGTTCATTGAACTGATAACGAAAATGAAACCATTGGAGAATGGCTAATAGGATGGAACCAGCTACGATAACGAGTAGTCCCCATTTTGCGATTAAGATAAATGTAGAGTCAGAATTTGCATTAACTACCCACATTAAAATGATAGGAAAAATGAATCCTTTCACTACTGATAGCCCTTCAGACAAAAGGAAGGTAGCGTGAAGTCTGTATGGCTTATGTAATTGAATCTCTTGCTCACTCATCTTCAGTCACCTTCGCAAGCATCGCAATTTTCTCTCGTAAGTCTTCTGCTTCGTCTACAGGTAGCGCAGGAATCTCGTGAGACGATGCGGTTGTGCCGATTGTAATTGTAGACAAACCGAACTTTCTAAGAATTGGTCCTTGGCTTGTACTTACATGAAGGACTTTAACCATGGGTATTAATAAATGTACATGTTCGATTGCTCCATGTTTTATTTGTATATATTCGTTATCCACGCGGTATCTCCACGTTTTTTGCATATAGATTGGGTAAATGAAAATCTTGTAAATTGCTTGAAGTATGATAAGACCTGTAATGACATACGTTATGTATCCAATCCAATTTGCCCAATCATAATACCAATGCAAAAAGAGAACGGTACCTAAAACTAGTAATGTGATGACATGTGCTATGGTGGATGAGATCCTCCAAACAACCACTGCCTTTTTAGAAATCCGTTGATCTGGTAAAGTAATGCCCTGTTCCATAAGTAACCCCCCTCGTTCTTTCTCATGTTTATATACGTGCTAAAAAGGTAAACTGTTTCATTCTCTGAAACCTTTTTCAAAATAAACCGTAACTTATGTAAAGAAAGTAGGTGCTTCTATGACTAAACGGATCTTCACAATCGCCACAACTATGCTCATTCTTATGCTTTTTGCACCTCTTAAAGCGTTTGCCATTGATTTTATAATTCCCGAATCAACTATTGATGTGTCCCTTTTACCAAATGGTGATGTTAATGTGCACGAAACTCATTCCTATGACTTTGATGATGATTTTAATGGACTGACTAGAATGTTATACGCAACAGAAGGAACTGAAATTAGTGACTTTGAGGCAACAGAAAATGGTCAGCCACTTGAGGTTGAACAGGATGAAGC
Organism: Alkalicoccobacillus plakortidis; assembly: GCF_023703085.1. Taxonomy (NCBI): domain Bacteria; kingdom Bacillati; phylum Bacillota; class Bacilli; order Caryophanales; family Bacillaceae; genus Shouchella; species Shouchella oshimensis. Next base: position 195,624 of record NZ_JAMQJY010000003.1, read on the forward strand.
TCTTTATAAGATCATGCGTCCTGGTAGCTATGAACCTGTTACTGTTGATTTGACCTACGTCATTCATGGTGGTGTTGAGCTTTACCAAGATGTCGCTGATTTTCAATGGGCTTTTTTCGATGCAGCCAATGAAGTGCCTTATGAGAATTTGACGATTACGATTCACCCGCCTGAAGAAACCAATGACGTGATTGCCTATGGCTCTGATAAATCCTTTGGTACAGAAACCATCCAAGAAAATGGCTCCGTACAATTTGCGATTGGCGAAGTGCCTGATGGTTCAAAGGGAGATATTCGTGTTGCATATGCTCCAGAGCTTTTTCCTGATGCGACAGGCAGGAGCGAACAGATAAAAGCTGACATCCTAGCACACGAACAAGAAGGAAAGGATGAAGCAGCAGCGTACGCCTCGATGCAGGATCGACTCTCAAGCTTTGCTATCTTTTTTATTCCGATCGCTGCCTTAGTTCTGCTTTTACTCATCGTATTTTCATACTTAAAATCAAGAAGTGTGTACAAATCATTTGAACGAGCGACAAACTCATTTAGCACCATTCCAAAACAAAAACTCAGTATGCTAGCAACAATTCTATTTACTCGATTAACACTCACACCTGAAGCAATGGCAGCAGGTCTGCTTGATCTAATAAGGCAAGGTTATGTAAAAGAACACGACAAAAATCAGTTCACGTTGCTTCATCGTAAGGGTGCAAACAAACATGAACAGATTTTAATTGAGTGGTTATTTGATACAATCGGTAGTAAAAATGAATTCTCACTTCAAGAGCTTGAAGCCTATGCAAAAAACAAGAAGAACCATGAAGCCTATCAAAAATACGATCAAAAATGGAGAGAAGCGATTAGAGAAGAAGTCAAAGAAGCAAATCTACATCAAAACAAAACGTCTCATAGACTGATCGTTGGCTTGTCTAGTCTGCTGCTAATTCCTCTCTTTATCTTGTTTCCTTTATACGGACTGCCAATGTGGTTGTTCTTTACGATTCTGATTTTTATTGGTTTAGTCGGTTACGCATGTTTCTATCGTCCACGAACGGAAGAAGGCGCACGAATTGCCTACGACTGGAACACATATCAAAAACGAACAGCCGAACTTTCGGTTGAAGAAATGACAAAATGGAAGCAAGATGATCTCATGCGAGCTATTATCTTTGGAATTGGCACAGGAAATAAAAAGCTCCAAGATAAGAATAACGCGCTTGAAGATGTATTTAAAAAACAACCTCTGGCTACAACAGCCTATTCATTTGACGTCTCAACGTTTATTGCCTTGTCTGTTATCACTTCATCCAGTGTTAATACAGCTAACTCTCAAGCTTCTCCATCATCCTCACAATCAGGTGGTTCCCCAGGTGGCGGAGTTGGAGGTAGTGGCGGTGGTTCCGGAGCCTTTTAACATTAAGAAGTGGACATCTATTACTGTCCACTTCTTTTTTATTTTAGATCCAGACGTAACTTCACCGTGTGAATTGTATGACCATAAAATAGTTCCGAGTATTCCTCTTCCAACACAAATCCCATTCTGTTATAAAAGGCCAGTGCAGGTTCGTTTTTTTTTCAACGTCCACATAGATGGTTACTGCATGCTCAAGCTTCGAGAGCACGTCCTTAATCAATGCAGACCAAGCTCCCCTGCCTTGATACTCTGGAAGGATATAAAGTGCTCCAACCGAGGCCTTTTGATCATCCGTCGCTTCTGTAAAATCAGCAAATCCAATGACCGCCTCATCAATTTCTGCCACAATTGTCCTTGGTATTCGATACCCCATAAACTTATCCGAATATGCCTCGTTTAAAAATTGATCTTGAATGGTACGTGGAATCAGATCCTCATACGTATGATGCCACGTCGTACGAGCAATTTGCTGGATAGACCTGCTATCTTGAGTCATTGCCTTTCGAATAATCATAGAAATGCCTCCTTCTTTTACTTTTCGTTCCTTTTAGTATAGATGTATCCATTTTTAAGTGCTATCTTTTTTTACAAACAATTGATGTACGGTATACTTAAGCTTAGAATAAATGTATTGTATGTTGTAGCAGACTAGGTGCAAGACAAATACCATAACAAGATAGACATCCACACATATATTTAAAGGAGAATTTACATGATTGCACAAACAGAAAAAGATATTAACGGTCTAAAAGAAATTGGAAAGATTGTAGCCGAAATTCGTAATGAACTAACACTACACACTAAGGTAGGTATTACTACTAAGGAAATCGATGAGATAGGTGGCAAGCTATTCAAAAAGTTCGGTGCTGTCTCAGCCCCTATCAGCACATATGATTTCCCTGGATTCACATGTATTTGCGTAAATGAAGAAGTAGCACATGGTATACCAGGACCACGTGTCATCAAAGAGGGGGATCTTGTGAATATTGATGTCTCAGGATCGTTAAATGGGTACTTTGCTGACACCGGCCATTCCTTTGTGGTTGGGAACGGTGATCCTGTGTTAGCTAATTTAATTCACGCCACTAAGGAAACGTTTGATGCCGGCTTAAAGAAATTCAAAGCTGGATCTAAACAAAATGGTGTGGGGCGTACCGTCTTTCAAACAGCGCAGGAACATGGATTCACCGTTATTAAAAACCTTACTGGCCACGGAATCGGTCTCTCGCTTCATGATTCACCTGAACACATTTTTAATTATTACAATCCTAGAGATACAAAACTTTTTAAAGACGGAGAAGTCATTGCTTTTGAACCATTCGTCTCAACCAAAGCAGAAGATGTATATCAGTTGGATGATGGTTGGACCTTAACTACCGTGGACCAAAGCTTTGTCGCTCAATTTGAGCACACAATTATCGTTACAAAAGAGGAACCTATTATCTTGACTAAATAAACCCACCAAAAAGGATGTCCTATTTTCAGGACATCCTTTTTTCTTATTCCACTCTCTCTACATCGATAGCCAAAACACCAAACTCGTTCTCTTGTTCTTCCGAATAAATCATATAGGTCTCATTGATTAGCTTGTTTAATGATGCTTGCTCTTTTCCTAACTTCTTCAACTCAATGTCCTCGTAAAGATCACGAAATGTTGGATAGGTCTTTAAAGCCGTTATGACAACATTCAGCCGCTCGTCCTGAACAGGCGCTTTAATAAAATTAATTTGATCTCCCACTTGTAATTTCTGTCTTTTAGAATCATTGAGACGGACTTCCACTGTTTTTCTCCCGGACTTCATTAATGCAAATGGTTCATCATATAATCCCATCATATGAGCCATCATCCATCCTCCTAGGATTAAATTTAGGTCTGTCTCCTCTATTTTAACAGAGGTTCAAAGGATCTTCGAGAAAATGGTTTTTGTTCGATCGATTAGGGAATCTTAGTGAAAGATAGCCGAAGGGACTGAGGTCATTGGCAAAGAAAACGCCATCTAAACAAGAAACCAAGCAAAAAGCTTCAGAAGCAAAAAAAGAGTCTAAACCATGGATTAGACGTTTTGGCCGTTTTGGATATATGTCTCAAGGATTTGTTTATATTCTAATTGGGGTTCTAGCCTTTATGACAGCTATTGGTGTTGGTGGAGACACAGAAGATACAAATGGTGCTCTGCAGTCTCTGGCAGGCATTCCATTTGGAGAAGTCGTGCTTTGGTTAGTGGCAATTGGATTAATTGGTTACGTAGTTTGGATGTTGATTCGTGCTTTTATTGATACAGGCAACTTTGGTCATGGAATCAAAGGTCTACTCATTCGTGGTGGGTTCATCGGGAGTGCTCTCATTTATGCAAGTCTCGCATTTAATGCAGGTAAGTTTGCTACTCATGCCGGAGGATCTGGCGGAAGTGATGAGCAAACCTATTCCCAACTACTTTTATCACAGCCATTTGGCCAATGGATGATTGGTGCTGTTGGTGCTGGTATCATTGGATATGCATTTTTTGAGGCATACAAAGCAATAAAGGAACTGTTTATGAAGGAATTTAAAGCTGGCGAGATGAACAAACATGAGCTGAACATTGCACGTACTTCTGGGAAAATTGGGTTATTGGCACGTGCTTTTGTGTTTGCGGTCGTTGGATTTTTTCTCATTCAAACAGCTATCTCTGCAGATGCTGATGAAACTGAGGGGATCGATGGAGCATTATTTGAATTGTCACAGCAGCCATTTGGCCAATGGATTCTTGGCATTGTCGCACTCGGACTCATTTTATTTGGAGTATACGGTATTATTTATGGACGATATGTTCATATGAACTTTGGGAAACATAAATGATAGTGTAACAATCGTCCCCAAAAGCTATGCTATTGGGGACGTTCTGCAACCAACCTAATAAGCACCTCTAATATGTTCTTCTACTTCTGTCTTATAAAATGTATGAAGTTTCTCAAGCTCTTCAGCTGAAAAGGTTGGTACATTTACAGCTTCTAGATTACTCTCGACCTGCTTGACCGTTTTAAAGCCAGGAATGACGGTCGTTATCTCTTGCTGGTCTAGGATCCATCGTAACGCTGCACTTGATAGATGCTTACGTCCCTGCCTAATCCATAGAAGTTGCTGAACCAATTCCACACCTTTTTCAAACTTAATTCCACCAAATGTTTCGCCTACATTAAAGGATTCGCCATCCCGATTAAAATGTCGGTGATCATCAGGTTCAAATGTGTATTCGTTCGTGAATTTTCCAGTTAGCAACCCGCTTGCAAGTGGCACACGTGCAATAATCCCAACACCTTTTTCCTTTGCTTTAGGCAACAATTGCTCTAACGGTTTTTGGCGGAGCAGATTAAAAATCACTTGTAAGGCTCGAACATTCGGGTTCTCTAAGCAAAGTAACCCTTCCTCTACCGTTTCTACACTTACTCCATAATGCCTAATCTTTCCTTCTTTTTGAAGCTCGTCTAGCACTTGAAAGACCTTTCCATCTTTTAAAATCTCAATAGGTGGGCAATGGATTTGATACAAATCCAACCGTTCTCTCTTCAGACGTTTTAAGCTATTTTCACAATAGGTACGAACCTGTTCAGCTGAGTATGTTTCCTGTGAGTGAATATCTCCCGCCCGGCAAAATTTTGTTGCAATATGAATCTCATCTTCTCTACCTCTAGTTGCTTTAGCAAGCAATTCTTCACTATGTCCATTTCCATAGACATCCGCTGTATCAAAAAAGTTAACTCCGTTATCCACTGCCGTCTCAAGCGCTTTTAAAGACTCCTGATCATTTGTCTGCCCCCATGAACCACCAATGGCCCATGTTCCAAAGCTCAATTCACTTATCTTTAAGTCTGTATTGCCTAACTGTCTGTATTGCATCACTTCAACTCCCTTTGGAAATAGAATGCAAACTCATGTCCATTATACTTCTTTTCCCTTTTCTTTGGTTAGCTAAGATAAGATAAGGGTAACAATACGGATAACGACATCTATTTTGGGAGCGTGTACGATGATGGACTTAGAAACAACTGAACGTAAACCAGTCATTGCTTTAACTGGTGCAAGTGGATATATCGGAAACAACTTACTAAAAAAGCTTGAGAAACAAGCGGATATTATTGCTTTATCCCGGAATGGGGATAACTATGAAAATACAGAGAACGTCACTTGGCGATCTGCCGATTTATTTTCATTAAAGGATGCCGAAAAGGCCCTTGAGGGTGCAGATTATGCTGTTTATTTGGTCCACTCAATGATGCCTTCAGCAAAACTAACACAAGCCAAATTTGAAGATATGGATTTAATTTTAGCGGACAACTTTGCTCAAGCTGCTAAAAAAAATGGAGTTAAACAAATTATTTACTTGAGTGGGATCATTCCTCCAGATGCAGACGAGCTTTCTCGTCACTTAAAAAGTCGATTAGAAGTCGAGAAAGTTCTTTCCTCCTATGGCGTCCCAGTAACTACCGTTCGCGCAGGATTAATTGTCGGTCCTAAAGGCTCCTCTTTCCCAATCGTAAAGAAACTTGTGAAGAGATTACCGATGATGCTTTTACCAAAATGGACGCGTCAAAAAACACACCCCATTGCTCTGCAGGATGTGTTAGGTGCGCTAAAAGGTAGTATCGGAAACAAAAAACTCTCAGGCGAGTCCATTGATGTTGGCGGTCCTGAAGTCATGACTTACAGAGAAATGATGATTGACACAGCCGAAGTCATGGGGAAAAAGAGGAAACTTGTTAATGTACCATTTATGACCGTTAACCTCTCTCGTCTGTGGGTCAGCGTCACTACCGGCACACCAAAAGAAATGGTCTATCCATTGATAGAGAGCCTAATTCACCCAATGGTCGCAAATCCGGAGAATATGGATAAAGACCTAAGCTACGGCAAAACAACCTTTAAAGAAGCGGCAAAATCCGCTTTGGAACAAGAAGAACAAGAGCAACAAGAAAAGAAAAAAAGCTCTACTTCTAATTCGAAAACGAGTTCAAATATCTCTGATGTACGATCTGTCCAGCGTGTCTTACTCCCAGAAGGTAAGAATGCTGAATGGGCCGCCTCTCGTTACATTAATTGGCTTGAAGACTTTGGAAGTCCACTAATTCAGACGTCTATTGATCATCGTAATAACGCCAATATTTATTTGTTAGGTAAGAAACCCTTACTCAAACTTACCTATGCACATGAACGAAGCCATGAGAAACGCGCCCTCTATTATATAACCGGAGGAGCCTTTACCAAACCAGAAGAAAAACCAGGCAGAGGACGACTAGAATTTAGGCAAATCCCAAATTCTCAGGAGTGCATCATTGCTATTCACGAATACAAGCCCTCACTCCCCTGGTTTATCTATACACTCACTCAAGCAAAGTTCCATATCTGGGTGATGTATTTATTTAAGCGTCATTTACTCAAGATCATTAAACAGAATCATCAGCAGCCAAGACTCATAACAGACTCTTAACCCAGAAGACAAAACAGACACCAAAATAGGTCCGTTTTGTCTTTTTTTTATGCCGGTATCTAGCTAATACTGATCGCGGATCTTACTAATTGACTAGCGTTCTTATTAAGGTTTTGGCGCTCTTGCTATTTGGTCCTCGCTCTTGCCAAGACTCAGCTCTCTCTTGCTATTTGGCTCTCCCTCTTGCTGAGATCCCGATCTCTCTTGCTATCCCGCTCTCCCTCTTGCCAAGACCCCGATCTCTCTTGCTATCCCGCTCTCCCTCTTGCCAAGTCCCGGCTCTCTCTTGCTATTCCATCCCCACTCTCTCTTGCTCACTTCACACCATCTCCCTCAAAGCAACAAAATTAACCCAAGCCACAGTTGGTGTTGCGATAACAGCTACTTTAAGCACAATTTTTGGTGCTAGGTTGGTGAATTTAGCACCTACATAAGCTCCAACCATCGTACCGATTAGTACTTTTATAAGCAGGACTCCGTCGACAAAACCCTCCGTAACATATCCAAGTCCTCCTCCTATTGAGATTGGCAGGATAATCAGCATTGTTGTACCAACGGATTGGCGCAGTGATAGATGAAGAAAGATCAACAAACCAAGTTGAATAAATGGTGCAGACCCAACGCCAAACATTCCTGCTAGTAACCCAGTCAGTATGCCTAACCCTACTCCTCTTCCCCACACCTGACTTTTTTTCATCTCAATATGAGAGGAGTCACTGGAAATAAATAATTTAATCATCATACAGATAGCTGAGAGGATAAGCATAGCCGCTGTATAATAATGTAGAAGATCTTCCTGGATATAAACTGCTAGTTTGGCTCCTGCAAATGAACTAAAAAAGGCGGATAATCCAACGATTAATCCCATTTTTAAAACAATATTCTTTTCACGAAAATGGCTATATGCTCCTGATAATGTTGTAAAGGCCATCGCTGCAAGGGATGTTCCGAGTGCTGTATGAATCGGAAAACCAAACGCGACTGTTAATAATGCAATGACAAAACCTGCGCCTCCCGCACCAATAAATCCTAATAAAATACCTAATAGAAACATAGTAAATATGATAATCATGATGCGCCTCCACTTTTTTACTAATGCTCTTTCATGAGAAAAACCTAATGAACAAATGTCCAATAGGCTTAGTCTTCTCCATATACAAGTTGAAATACCTCACAAAAAACGAGCATATCAGGACTAAAAGTCCCGCCAACTTCCATCCACTCTCTTGTAAAAAATACTTCATGCTCTTTTTGCTAATGCTGCAAAGAAAGGTCACCCTCTCCTTCTAAGCGCGCAAAACGTTCAGTCACTTTATGAAAAGGTACAACCTCAATATGTGTAGTACGAATAATACCTTTGGCTTCTCCATGACCATCAAGTACGATATTCATCTGACCGACCTCAGGAAGCTCCTCCCCCTGTTGTTGAGCTAGGGTATAGTTACAAGAGGTCGCTGTTTTACGCCCAGAAAGTACTAATTCTAGAAGGATATTTGCCATCTCGACTGAATCGCCAAATGACCAGGCTGTATACGTATTTGGTGATTCTGGATACTCTTGTTTATATCTGATCCACAGCTCTTCTGGTGTCATGATTACTGTCTCCTTACAATTAATCGGATCAACCCTGTTTTTCCACTAACCATTAGATACGTTATAGCTCCTGCAAATACGGCAATACCTGTTACGAGAAACGAAAGTGGATATTCTCCTACTACATTTGAGAAAGCAAGTCGGATCAAAGCCTCAAATAGTACAACCACAATTGTCATTAACACAACCATTAGCCCAATTGGAATAAGGGGTTTCAATAGTTTAGATACTGGTATTTCAATATTTCTATAGATAACAATAAATAAATAGCTCACAGATACAAGATATCCTGCATACGTAGCAATAATTGGACCTAACTCGTAAAGAGATGTGATTAACAGGGTATTGAGAAGTAGCTTAACCGCAATACCTAATCCAAGTCCAAGAATCGCATGCTTTTGTTTATTAATACCTTGTAAGACAGCTGCTGATACAGAAAACAAGGAGAAAAGAATACCCATTGGTGCATACCAAGCCAGGACTCGCCCGCCTAACTCGGGATTATTATTCATTCCAAATATACTTGTGTAGATTGGTTCACTCAAAAGCGTCATCCCAACAACTGCTGGTAGAAGTACAAACATTAATAAAATAAACGTTTGTTTAATTTTCTGAGTGACATCCTGCATGTCCCCTTTGTTAAAGGAGCCAGTGATGTTCGGAATTAGGGAAATACTAAAGGCAGTTGCCAATGAGACAGGGACCAATACAAGAATTTGTGCCAATCCTATGATTGCATTCACCTGTTCTGCTTCCTGTAAGCTGTAACCTACAGACGTTAACAGGCCGTTAATTGTAAACGTATCAATGTTCTGATACACAGGAATTGCCAACCCTACTAGCACAAAAGGAATCGCATAACCTGTAAGCTCCTTTAACATCGGAAGCCATTCAATTCGCTCATGTGCGATATGACTGTCTTTTGGGTTAGGGAACAAATTCTTGCGTTTAAGGAAAAACCACAAAAGCAAAATCAAGCTCGCTAACCCACCAGCAAACGCACCCATTGTGCTAATGCCCACAGCCTGAGTGGCCGTTCCATTCAAAATGTACAAAATGGTAAAAGAACCTACTAGAATAAAGACAATCCTCACGATTTGCTCTAAAACGGTACTAAAAGCAGATGGTCCCATTTGTTGGTTTCCTTGAAAGAACCCTCTCATCATACTCATTGGCGGAATGATTAATAAGGCAACGCTGACAAGACGAATGACAAATACAACATCATCATGTGAGTTCCCACTGACATCTCCCTCTTTTATGGCAATCGAGGCGAGACTCGGAGCAAATAAATAGAGTGCTAGAAAAGAAAGAACCCCCATCGCCATCATGATCTTAAGGCCATTTCGGAGCAAATCTCTTCCTGCTTGATAATCTCCTAAGCTATTGTACTTCGCTACATACTTAGATACAGCCATAGGCAAACCTAATGTAGCAACACTTAACATTAATGTATATGGACCATATGCGTACTTATATAGGGCATAGCCTGAGTCCCCCACAATGAGAACAAAAGGCATGATATAAATAAATCCAAGTATTTTCGAGATAAAAGTAGCACCTGTTAAATAAAAGGTACCCTTTAGAAATTGGTTCTTCACAGGATGATCTCACCTTTTCATGACATATAAAGCTAAGATAAGAATATCATAATCAACCGTTCAGGTGGAAATAACCGTTAGAATCCCATCTTTCCGCCTTGCTTAATCCAATTTCCTTTTTTACTTTTCTGATGCTCACCTTGCATACTTTCAATCATCTTTAATGGATTTACATGCCCTTGTTGGTGCCAGTGAAGAGCTGTACTGACAAATAATTCACCTAGTTGAGCAAATGAAAAACCCTCTGTTGCTTCAGCCGCTTCTTCAAGCTGTTCCTGAGTCATAAAAGTAGTAAACCCTCTTTGTTCTAAATAGTCTAATCGTAGCAAACGACTAGGTAAACGAATCTCATAGGCTCGATCAAAACGTCCTCCTCGATTCATCAATCCAGGATCAATTTTCTCTGGATAGTTTGTTGTACCAATTAGGAAAATACCTTCTTTAGATGTAGCTCCATCTAATGTATTTAAGAAAAATGATCGTACCCCATCAGGCATTGAATCAATATCTTCTATGACTAAAACCATTGGTGCTAATCGTCTCGCCGCTGTAAATACTTCTTCGATTGAATCACTTGATGTGAATTCAGTGATTTGCCAGTAAGCTACAGGAGCCTGAATAGATCCAAGCAATCGATTTCACTAGAGTTGTTTTACCATTACCGGGAGGTCCATATAAAAGAACTCCCCGTCTATATGGGATATTGTAGGTCTGATAAAACGTACGATCTTTTTCAAAAAATTGATCTAATGATTGATAGATATCTTCTTTAAGCTCTACCTCTAAAATGACTTCACTCCGATCAACAGCATGAGTAACTGGCTCTTCTTTTCGCACCATGCCCTCCTCTGTGTCCGTAAAAACAGTCACTTCCTGGCGGCTTTCTTCCCACAGTCTAGTACGAACAGCTTCAAGAAAAGAGGACATTTCCTTATCACCAATGCTAAACACACAGTTTCGACATAAAATACTTGCCCCAAACTCTTCAAATACAGGGATTCGTGCAAAAGCTACTCCAGCTTCAGCATAACAAAATACATTATTTAATATCGATAGATGGATTCGATAATCTGCCGTTTCTTTGTCTTCATCATAAGCAAACGTTTTTTGCTCCAACTTTTCGAATATCTTACCTACATGTTCTACCTTTTCAGACTCATTTTGAATGTCCTTCTCTAAGAGGTTCCAGTAATCAAAATTGTTATCCTCACTTGCATATAACTCGTAATTTTTCCCATATCGCTCCTGTAATGCCTTCTGTATTCCTTCAATAATACGCGCAAATGCCGGGTAACCTGCTGCTTCAGTATTCTCTGAATCCCTCATTTGATAGATAGACGGAATATGTACGTGCTTCATGCTTTCTTCTCCCTTACGTAACAATGTATTTAGAACAACGAGAACTAGAGAAATATCTCCCTAGTTCTCTCTATTAATTACCCTATAGATGGTTATTAGTAGTTTACATATCTCTACTATTTTTTGTCAACTTTAACCAAATAATAGTTTTTGTTGTTTTTTTACTTAACTAATCATTTCATTTTACAAAAAATCGAGTATAATCAGATAGCGGTTTTTGATCGTAATTATAATATTGGCGGTGTAATAACATACATGGAACATGCATCATTAGAAAAAATTGAACAACTAGCACTAAAAAAAGAAAAAACCTACCAAGATAATCGTATGCATTATCTTGTGCGCTCTATTTTAGCAACTATGTTTTTAGGACTTGGTGTTATCGTAGCTTTTCGTACAGGAGGTTTTTTCTACGAGACAGGCTCGTCTCTCGCTTACATTGTAGCTGCTATCACTTTTGGCGTGGGTATTCTCTTAATTAAATATGGCAATGCAGATTTATTTACTGGAAACACTTTTTATTTCCCTTTTGCTGCTTTAAGAGGAAAGATGTCCTGGACTTCTGTATTCAAATTACTGTTCATGACGTATATTGGTAATTTTATTGGAGCTGTTTTCTTCGCTTGCTTCTTGTGGGCTACCGGATTATTCAGTGATTCCAGCGTGAATGGTTTTCTCTTAAATGTCGCTTCACATAAAACCGAGACACCAATTAGCGAGTTATTCTTCCGAGGTATACTTTGTAACTGGTTAGTCTGTCTTGCCTTTTTTATCCCAATGTCACTGAAGAATGAAATGGCTAAAATCTTTATTATGATGCTTCTTGTCTTTAGCTTTTTTGTGTCTGGTTATGAGCATAGTATTGCAAACATGTGCACATTTGCCATTGCTTTTATGCTTGGTTCGGCAGACATGACAGTAACCGGTATTATTCACAACTTAATTCCTGTTACTCTTGGTAATTTTGTTGGTGGAGCCGTTTTTATGGGTCTATTCTTCCACTATCTAAATCCAGTAGCTAAGAAAAAGCAAAAGCAATCTAAGAAGGTTGCATAACAAAAACACAGTAGCGATAATGCTACTGTGTTTTTTGATCTTTAACCATTTACTTTTAATTCTGGTTCCATTTCAACTTCCTCAGGCTCTTCTTGTTTATCAAGCTTGGCCATTTGTTTACGCCAGAAACCAATTGAAGCTTGCATCACAGGTCCAATCAAAAAAACGGAAAGGAATGTTCCTGCTGCAACTGGTCCTCCGAGTAACCATCCAAATAAAAGCGCAGTTCCCTCAAGTAGGGTCCGCACTAGCCGAATTGATAATCCTGTTTTCTTTGCGAGTACTAGGGTCATACCATCTCTTGGTCCTGCCCCAAGTCCTGTAGCTACATACATTCCAGCACCAAAGCCAAGAATACAGATCCCGCCGATTAGGAAAATTAAGCTCTCCCACCAAAGCATGACACTCGGATAGATTGGTAAGCTGAGCATAAAATCAAGAAAAAACCCAATCAATATAATATTAATAAAGCTGCCGATTTGCGGTTTTGTTCGATCAATTAAGCAAGCTAAACCAATCATAACTAACCCAACGATCTGTACCCATAACCCAATTGACCATGAGGTTTTTGTTGAAAGTCCTAAATGTAAGACATCCCACGTAGCAGATCCATAAGAGGACTTAATCATAAATGCTGCGCCAGTTGCTAAAACGACAAGCCCAACGAAAAAGACCATCCACTTTATTGTGTAATAAGTGAATCCTTTTTTAGAAGCAGAGCTCTCTCCTACCATTTGTTTCATTCTTAACCTTCTCTCTATCTATACAAATGTATCCTAATTACTTCGGTATACTAAATAAGTATAAAGAAAGAGTAAATCGAACTCAAGGTTAAAAAATGGAATTAAACGATTGGCTGAATCTTGATTTTCCAGTTATAACCTGTTCCGACCCCGTATGCCTTGGCGAAGGATCCTTGGTTAATACCAATTGCAATATGGTCAATCGAATTTACATAAAGAACGGTTTTTCCGATCAATGTATCTGCAAATGAACGACCGAAGCTCATTGTGTGTTTGTATACTTGCCTCGTACCATCTTCAATGGCAACGTCTACTAAGTCACCGTAATTGATTCCTAGTTGCGTAAATAATGAGCGATGAATATTCGTCCAGATATTTCCGAAACGCACATCCAAAATGTCAATACTACCATTTACTTTCGTATCAGATATAGTGGCGTCTTGAATGGATAGCTGAACAATTGTGGTTGGTTCTATCTTTTTCCCAGACTCTTCAAAGCTAATCACACCACTTGCCAATCTTGCCCCTGTGTACGCATAGATATCACGCCCATGAAACGTATAGGACTCACCTGAGTTTGGTAGTCGGTTACGAACCTCATCAAGCTCTCGCACTTCTTCTAATCCTTTTGTTTTTATTAAATGTGTAAGTGTGCCGTTGTCAGGAGTAATAATAAATTGGTTTGAAGCAAGCTTGGCAATTAAGCTTTTACGCTTTGAACCAACACCAGGGTCTACAACGGATACAAATACCGTTCCTTCTGGCCAGTATGAAACCGTCTGAAGCAATCGATAGGATGCCTCCCATACATTATAAGGAGGGATATCGTGTGTTAGATTTGAAATTCTGAGGTCCGGATTAACAGACAAGGCCACTCCATACATTGCACTAACAGCACCATCACTTAAACCAAAATCAGATTGCAACACCAGCATTCGCTCCATATGTACCTCCTATGATTGGATTGCCCCTATTATATGATATAGGAAGCAGGTTATTCATATCATAGTTTAGAGAGCGGAAAAGAACAGTCAACTAGTTGGAGTCTTTTAATGCACACCAAAAAAACCTTTCGTCCGGTCAAACCGAAACGAAAGGTCCACTTTTATTCTTCTGTCATTTCTCTTGCTTTATCACCCAATCGATTAATTGCTTCTTCAGCTGTAATATCACCAAGGAACATAATTTCGTATATGTCCTCTAGTTCATTTGAGAGTCCTGGCGTTTCGAATTCAAAAACAATGGGTTGACCAATCTCAATCGCATCTAATAGATATTGGGCATGCTCTGGCTCTGGATTGTCTGTCACGACATGTTCCAGACCTGCGATAGAAGGAACAGAATTACCGTTATCCGCTAATCGAACTTCCTGCCCTTCCGCTGAAACATAATAACTGATAAACTTCATGGCTTCTTCCGGATAATCCGTATCACTGTTCACAGCGAGATATGCAGAGGTTACCAGTGTTGGTTCCATCTGTTCACCTGTATTGGTTGGCCATGGTATATAATCAAACTCCTTATTAGATTCTAAAAATAACGGAGTTAACCATCTTCCTGCACCCACCATCGCTACTTGATTAGACATAAACATGGCATCTCGCCCTTGTCCTTGTGGTAAACTTCCCGAAAACACAAAGTTCCCGTCTTGAACCATTTGATTCACAAACTCGATAGCTTCAATGGTTTTAGGGTCTGAATCAATCACCACTTCGCCATCCTTTTCTACGCTACCTCCATTGTTATAGATCCACGTATTCACTCCAAATGGTCCACCATCCTGAACATATCCTTCCTTACCTGCTTCTTTAAATGTAGATGTGATCTCCTCTAACGTATCCCAGGTCCAATTGCCTTCATCATAATACTCTTGAGGCAATTTTACCCCAACCTCTTCAAAAACATCTTTATTGTAATACATAACAAATGGGTTGGCATCTGGAACTAAGGCGTAGGTCACACCGTCTTTTTGAGTTGGACCCCAAATTTCATCAGGAAAATCGTCTTTTTTCACATAGCTGTCCGGCCCCTCTAAAAAATCATCCAACGGCAAAGCGGCTTCTCCTTGAACAAAGGTAGCCATTGAAAAGTCTTGCACATAATAGATGTCTGGTCCTTCACTCCCTTGTAAACGAGTTGTGAGTGTTTGAGTATAGTTATCCGTAGAAAGCCCAGTCAGTTCAACTTGTATTTCATCCCCATGTAATTCATGAAAAGCATCAACTGCTCGTTGATAGACCTTCAATTGCGCCGGATCAGCAAATGTCAGAAAATTAAGCTTTACTATATCACCATCTGCTGCCGTATCACTTCCCGAACAACCTGCCACTACACCGCAAGCTACAGCAAAAGCTACAGCTCCACCTCTTTTAATCAAACTCATAATTAAGGACCTCCCTATTTATAATTGAATGGTCACTTCATTAATACCCGAGTCTACTGAAATGTGAATACCGTCTGATGTTTGCTTTTCAGTACCTGTTGTAAGCGATTGAATAGAATGGACATTACGTAACACAATTGAATAAGGTGACTGCAAACCTTCTGTCTGCAATGTGATACTAGAGTCTGTTTTTAGTGCTTTGGCAAAACCAACTTCCTCTCCTGCTTCGTTAACTAAAACCGTCGTTGCTGGTTCGCCATCGCTTAAAGCAAAGAGATGCAATGATACTTCATGAGTAAAATCATATGCCGCTGTTGAATCCTCGTGCCCAAACACAAGAATGGAGTTTTCTTTCACCATTAAAGGAAGAGAGGTGTAATCATGTGTTTCAGTTATCCATCTTTCCCCGCTAATTTTTTTATTGGTTAAAAGATTCGTCCATTCACCTTTAGGTAGATAATATCGAACCGTTCCCTGATCATTAAAAATTGGAGCAACTAACAGCTCGCTTCCGAGTGTATACTGACGGTCTAAGTAATGACATGTTTCATCTTCTGGGAATTCCAGTACCATTGGTCTTAGCATCGGAACACCTGTATTTGTTGCTTCAACTGCCTTTGCATATAAATAAGGCATTAGGCGACATTTTAATTTGGTGAACTGTCTTGTGATGTCCACTGCCTCTTCGTCATAAAGCCACGGCACTTTATAATCACCACTGCCATGGTAACGACTGTGAGAAGAGAGCAATCCAAACTGTGTCCAGCGTTTATAGAGATCTGCTGTTGATCCAGTTTCAAAGCCTCCTATATCATGACTCCAATAGGCAAAACAGGCAAGACTTAGAGAAAGTCCTCCCCGTAACGTCTCTGCCATTGAAGCGTAATTTGAAAAGCTATCTCCACCCCAGTGAACAGGCATTGTTTGACCACCTACTGTTGCCGATCGTGCAAACAAAACAGCCTGCGAATCTCCAAGACGTTTTTTCAATAAATTAAATACGCTTTCATTATAAAGCTGAGTATAATAATTATGCATTTTATAAGGGCACGAACCATCCGCATAGACTACATCAAGTGGAATTCGCTCCCCAAAATCCGTTTTAAAACTGTCTACACCCATATCAATTAAGCCATCGAGTTTATCTGTATACCACTTTGTTGCTTCAGGGTTAGTAAAGTCTACAAGACCCATACCTGCTTGCCATTTATCCCACTGCCAAACACGGCCATCCGTTTTTCTTAATAAAAAGCCCTGATCAGCTGCCTCTTTGAATAATGGAGATTTCTGACCAATATATGGATTAATCCATACGCAGATCTTAAGACCTTTTTCTTTTAATCGCTTGAGCATATTCACCGGATCTGGGAAAACACGCTCATCCCATTCAAAGTTGCACCATTCTAGTTCTTTCATCCATAAACAATCAAAGTGAAAGACATCAAGAGGAATGTCTCGTTCTATCATTTCGTCTACAAATGAATTAACTGTCGCCTCATCATAGTTCGTTAAAAATGATGTACTCAGCCATAAGCCAAATGACCAGGAAGGAACCAGAGGTGGTTTTCCTGTGAGTTCTGTATAGTTGTTCAACACTTCTTTTAGACCATTTCCTGCGATGATATAATAATCTAGATATTCGCCAGCTACACTAAATTGAGACTTTGACACTTTTTCAGAGGCAACTTCAAATGAAACCTGCTCTGGATGATTTACAAACACTCCATAGCCTTTATTACTCACATAAAATGGAATGTTTTTGTATGTCTGTTCGCTGCCTGTTCCACCATCTTCATTCCAAATATCCACTACTTGACCGTTTTTCACAAAAGGAGTGAATCGTTCACCTAGCCCATATATTAGCTCACCAATATCAAGTGACAGCTGCTCACGCATAAAAGATTCATTCTTTTCATTTTGAATATAACTTAACGATCGAGGTTCGCTAGATGTAAGTGGTTGATTTTTATATGAAAAATGCACACTCCACTGCTCTCTTTGAATGCTTGCATTCAAGTGTCCTGAAGTAACGGTAAGCTGTTCATTCGTTTCTTCTACCTTAAAGGATGGAGAGTGATTAGCACGCGTAAAAGATGGCTTCTCAATCATAGAACCTGCATGATGATAAGCTTTCACACGAATGACATCTTCTATTGGTGAGGATAATTCAACCGTTAATACCCCTCCATCAAGCGTTTGTCCTATGTGGTTGATTTTTTGAAATGGCGCATACAGCGTAAGTAGCTTATCTTCTTGCTTCCAATCATAAACCTCTGCAGGACTTTTTATGACATGACCTTCCTTATCCATCCAACAACCATTACTAAATTTCATATTTTTCCCCCTATCAAATAAAATGATTATCGTACCTCATTTATGTCAAAAGAATAGCTAAGCTTAAAGATAATACTTAGCATTTTCTTTCATCACTACTTCTAGTTTAATAATTTGATGCTCGCGGGTGTCCTCACCAAATGCAAGATGTCCAAATAATTGAGTTAATGCCAGATAGCCCTGATTAAGAGGTTCCTGGGTGATTGTAGCTGTAATGACATTTGAGTTAAGGTATTCGTAAATCTCTTCATTTAAATCATGACAGACGATCGTCATATCATGTGCTGCTTCTTTAAGTTCGTGTGCGACTTCAAAAATGTCAGAGGTAGAGACATAGATTCCATCAAGTTCTACATGCCCGTTACGTTGAATCAGCGATTTAAATTCGTTGATAGAGTATGGACCTGTACAGGTAATAGATGAGTATTCTTTAGCTGCCTCAAGAAAACCTACATTCTTTGTCATTGTCTGATAATCCTCGTTTTTTCCAACTACTGCAATGCGGCCAGAACGACCTACAAATTTACAGGTTAACTCTGCAGCCAGTTGTCCAGCTTGAAGATAATCAACACCTACATAAAATAAACGATCACTTTGGAGACTATCCTGATTAAATGTACAGATGGTTATTCCCTTAGCTACACCAGCATTAATGACTTCAGTAAGTGGTTCTTCACCAGCAGCAATGGCAATCGCTTGGTACTCATTGGAGTCAATGATTCTTTGCAGCAAAACATTGGCAGATTCTTGTCCTTCATTCATTCGGAGTGTCGTGAATTCAGCTCCATAGTCACTAAGTTCATGGATGGCTTTGTTTAACCCTACTTCAACTTGATCCCAAAAGTACTGCGCAAATGAAGGGTACACAATCGCAATTTTATATTTCATTTTTCTAGATAGTACCGAAGCTAGTTTATTTGGTTTATAACCTAGTTCTTCAACCATATCCATAATTCTTTGATACGTCTCTTTTTTTACATTTCCTCGATTATTTAAAGCGCGGTCTACAGTAGCAATAGATAATCCTAGTTTTTCTGCGATTGTTTTAGCTGTTGTTTTTGTAACCGCTGTCAATTTTGTCTCTCCCTTGTTCTCTATTCATGATTATCGTACTTCATTTCGATTGAATCGGCAATATAAAAATTAAAAGTACAGCAAATCATCTTTAGATGACTACTGCACTTTTTTACATCTTTATTTTTTATATGATTCAAACATGTCAGTTGCATCAGGTACATTCTCTAAATACGTAATCTTACCTTCTTCATTTAGTTTAGCAATATCTTTACCCGTTTGAGTAAATACTGATCCAGACGTTCTTTTTCCACAAACTGCCCAACGAGTTTCAAATGTAGCTGTTTCTTCCTTACAAACCCAATCTAGACTTCAAAAAAAGAGCCACCACATGAGGGTGACTCAAATCTAATACAATTACTTCGACTTCGGCATAACAATACCCTTATACAAGTTAACAGTAATCAAATAGTAAACCGCATAGATTGCGATAAATAGTGAAATCGGGAACCAGAGTCGATAATATGGTTCGAGCAAGATGAATGAAAAGAGATTCATTCCTACTAAAACATGTACAATACCAAAGATTCCAGGGAATAAGAAAATAAAGAACAATTCTTTATAAACCGAACCTGAAAGCTTGCTTGGTCTTACACCAATCTTACGCAACATTTCATAGCGACCGATATCTTTTGTTGCACCTGATAATACTTTAAACATCAAACAGCTTGCCATCATTGCAAGAAAGGCTATGCCCAAGAAAAAGCCCATAAAAACGGTTCCACTTGAAATCGCATTAAGTCCTTCATACATGCGATATTTACTACTAAACATCATATCTGTTTCATAACGTTCATTTTGAATCTCATCTAACTGCTTCCATTGTGGAAGATAGTCTGTGAACGCATCCGTTTTTCCTATCAACACTTTTTTTTCGGTTTCATCTACCTTAGCATATTCTTCACTATTAACAACCACTGGACCGAATTCTGAGTTATTTGATTCAGCAATTCCATAAAGGAAATAACTCCATTCATATTCAATCACTACATCCTCATCTTCTTCAAACCCGCGTGTATCTTGTGGAAGATCCTCTTCTAACCGTTTTATCGTTGGCTCTGTCCCACTCTGACTATCATAATCTAAAATGAGTGGACGCTGTTCATCTAAATCCTTATCTAAGAAATAAACATACTGATCGTCAACCTTATAACGATATTCATTCACTTCATTAAAATCAATATTGCTGAGGATTTTTTCCTGTTCTTCATTTGCATCAAATACTGTAGTGTCATAAATGTCTTGAAAATCAGACAAGGCACTAACATTATGTTGAAAAGCCATACCAGCAGCGATCGCACCTGCACCTAAAGCAATAAGCATTGTTACAGTTGCTAGCATTTTTTTGAGCCCATTTATTCGAAATCGTAGCTGAGAAAAAGTAAATGCTTGAATTCCCTTCCCATTTAACGATTTATTCATCTTTAATAGATTCACAATCCATGGAATCAAGGATGAGAAAATAAGATAGGTACCAAGTGTAGTCGCTAAAGTTGCCAGTAGTAGTCCCAATTCACGAAGTTTTTCCATATTAATTAAAGCAAAGTAACCAATACCTAATGAGATGACTCCTAGACCAGCACTGATCACTCTTGTTTTTATTTTTACTGGAACAATATCTGACTGTGCATCTGCGTGCACTAATTCTAAGATCTGCAGTCTTGATAATCGGATCGAGTTAATGACACCATTTATCGAAAACAAAACAAAGAAGAAAACCAATGTAATGGCGACAGCAGGTAAGAAAAAGGCTGAATAAGTGGTAGCTGTAAAGTTAAGCTGATTCATAAGTAAATGTCCGACAACCTCTGCAAGCAGTACACCTAAACCAATCCCAATAACTAAGGAGATCATACCAATAACCATTGTTTCGATAAACATGATTTTTTGAATTTGCTTTTTCTTCGCCCCAAGCAACATGTACATGCCAAATTCTTTTTGACGAAGAGATAACAAAAATGAATTCGTATATAAAATATAGAAAAAGGTTACAGCAGCAAGCAAAACGGATCCTACATTAAACACTAATTGAATGCTGTTAATCAATGAATTTTCACTTGTAAATTCCTTATTCCAAGCAAGTGTCTGGAACATATAAAAAATTGAAATAGACATGATTAATCCTGCTAGTAGAACAATATAGTCCTTTAGCTTACTTCGAATACCTGATACAGCTAATTTGCCTAACATATTTATCCTCCTCTCTATGCCTGGCTTGTACCAAGCTCTGCCAGTTCATTTAAAATTTCTTTGAAAAAGTCTTCGCGTGTGCCAGTGCGTATAATTTCCTTATATAATTCTCCATCCTGGATAAGCACAATGCGTTTGCAATAACTAGCCGCATTGGCATCATGCGTAACCATCATAATCGAAATACCATGCTCTTCATTTAAGCTAGTCATTGTTTCAAGTAAACTCGTTGCATTTTTTGAATCAAGTGCTCCCGTAGGTTCATCGCCAAGCAACATACTTGGATTATGCACAAGTGCTCGCGCAGCTGCAGAACGTTGCTTTTGACCACCAGAGATTTGTGCGGGATACTTCTCAAGAATCGATTCTATATCCAATGTTTTCGCAATCGCGTGGACTTTTGGTGAGATCTCTTTTGAAGAAACATTTTGTAGGGACAGCGGTAGTGCAATATTTTCATAAACCGTCATACTTTCAAGCAAATTAAAATCTTGAAAGATAAACCCGAGCTTTTGCGCCCTGAAATCAGCTAGCTGATTTTGGTTCATCATTGTAATATCCGTTCCATCAATCTGGATCTGACCCGCTGAAATCGAATCAAGTGTAGAGATGACATTTAGCAGTGTTGTTTTCCCTGAACCCGATGGCCCCATGATGCCAACAAACTCGCCTTCGTTTATATTCATGCTTACCTTCTTTAATGCCCGAAATTGATTCTCTCCTTTTTTTCCGTATACCTTATCAACATCCGTAACATGTACAACTGACTTAGACATCGTAAAATTCCTCCTGCGTTTGTGATTAAGCAAAGAATAACACGCAGGATACCCTATCTTGTATCGATTTAACTAACAGGAATCTTACAATCATGTAAGTTTCAGCTTAATCCAAGAAACATCAAACGGACCGCACCAAGAACATTGTCTTAGTACAGCCCGCTAGATATCTCATTTATATGACTTGTATCACCGCATCATTCTTTATTTTTGTTTGTTGGCAGCCTACTCGTCAAAATAATGGTTAGTAGCATAATGGTATAAAACAAAAAGGGTACACCAACGTTAAAAAACTGAACCATCAGATCATCTCCACTTTTTCTCTTAGGATTCACAGATTTCAATAAGCATATTCGTAGTTGATGTGTACAACCTTTGCTATGATTAGAGAACTCCAAACATGAAAGGATGATGACAGTGTCTACAAAAGTGGAACTTGGAAAATCTGGTTTATTTGTGAATCCAATTGGACTCGGAACAAACGCTGTAGGGGGTCACAATTTATTTAACAATCTAAGTGAAGAAACAGGCAGGGAGCTTGTTAGAACTGGTCTCTCTGAAGGCATTAATTTCCTAGATACAGCCTTTATTTATGGCCCTGAGAATTCTGAGGTATTAGTAGGTGAAGTCGTTAAAGAAGCTGGAAATCGTAAGGAACTTGTTATTGCCACTAAGGCCGCACACCGCTTTGAAGGTGAAGAAGTCAAAATTGATAACTCGCCAGACTTTCTGAAGCAATCGGTAGATGATGCACTGCGTCGCCTACAAACCGATTATATTGATTTATTTTATATTCACTTCCCTGATGAACAAACACCAAAGGATGAAGCTGTTGGCGCATTAAAAGAACTAAAAGACGCCGGAAAGATTCGCTCAATTGGTGTATCGAACTTCTCACTCGACCAATTAAAAGAAGCCAATAAAGATGGCTATGTAGATGTTCTACAAGGGGAGTACAACCTACTCACAAGAGACGCAGAGACAGACGTACTGCCATACATTGTAGAAAATAAGCTTTCCTTCATCCCATACTTCCCACTTGCCGCAGGGTTACTCGGAGGCAAGTACACAAAAGACACGAAGTTTGATGATTTACGAGCAAACCATCCTTTATTTAAAGGCGACGCTTTTGAACGGAATCTTGAAAAAGTAGAATCGCTAAAGGAAATTGCAAGAAGCAAAGGCTTGGAAACAGCACACGTTACCCTTGCCTGGTATCTTCAACAAGACGGTATTGATGCGCTTATTCCAGGTGCTAAACGACCTGACCAAGTGTCCAATAACCTAAAAACACTTGATGTCACACTCACACCAGACGAGTGGAAGGCAATTGATGAGATTTTTAAAGGATAACGAAAGTAAACCAGGAGACTTTTCTCCTGGTTTTATATTTATTGTTCAACCTACTTAACTTGATGTACTTTTCACCTGCTCATTTTCCTCTTCTGATTTTGTTAAGAAGTTAAGACAAACGACCCCACCAATAACCAGAATAACTCCTAACAATTTAACCGGACTCACAGGTTCATTAAAGACAACGATACTTATGACATAGATTAATGCAGTACCAATTCCTACCCAAATAGCATAGGCTACAGATAATGGTATATAGTTTAGCGCTTGAGCTAAGCTATACATCGCAATGACTATCGCTATAACTGCAATGATTGAAAAAGAGAGTTCACTGAATCCATTCGATAACTTAATATTAGTTGTTGAGATCACTTCAAACACTATAGCTGAAGTTAGAAAAATGGATCCTTTTAATTTGTTGTTCATTTTTATCACCTAATTCAGATTTATAATCAATACACCAAGCAGAATCACACTAAGGGCTGAAATGATTTTTACGTTCACATGCTCTTTAAATAAAAAGAAACCAACCATCGCAGTTAAAATCATTCCAATACCGCTAAAAGATATCAAAGCGTATATTTCAAACAGGTCTCCTGAAGAATTTATTGGTCTTCTTCAAGAGCAAGAGAACTACCTCAACATGAAAATTAAGCAACTTCAGATGATGAAAAAAATAATATCAGACATGAAAAAAAACACTAAACACGCTATAAAAGTTGATACCTCTGAAATTAAGGTAGAGTACCAAAAGGAAGAGCCCATTCTGATAACAAAAGCCCATCCTTCTATTGAAGACAATGTCATTTATCATTCCATAATAGAACATAATAATGTATTAAATGAGCTGAATATGAATACATACCTAACTGCTGTTGGATGTTCGACTCCCAAAAAATAAAGAACGAAGATCCTTTTTACTATGATTATTTGTACAGTAGAGTTGACAACAAAAAGACTGCAAGTAATTACATTAAAAAAGAAGGCCATTATCTAATTGGATATCATACAACTGGTTATTCTAGAATTAAGGACACCTATGAGAGGTTACTATGCTACGCAACGAAGCATGGCATGGAGATAACAGGATATTATTATGAAGATATCTTATTAGATGAATTAACTGTCGAAGGATATGAACGATACCTTATCAAGGTGTCAATTAGAATAATAGATGAGCATGAGGCTAGCTAAAAGCGAAAAAAAGAAACTCCAAATGAGAGTTTCTTTTTTTCGCTTAGTTCATTTAAATTATTTTACTTCCTTTATCCCCTGTAGAAAGGTCTGGATCATGATTTCCAGCGTGTCCTGTAAATCATATGGCAGACCAAACCCGTTTGCTGCGTCTAATGTCACAAATCCATGTAGCATACTACGTAGCATCCGAACCAAATGTATGGCTCGCTCTTCTTGTAAACCGTAATCATCAAAGACATCTAACACAACCTGAACTACTTGACCCTGCACTTCTCTGAGCGCATCATTTTCTTCGCTAGCAGAACGGGAGATCGCTTCATAAAGTCCTGAATGTGTCTTGGCAAACTCAACGTATGCATAGCTAAATCCCCTAACTGCATCGTCTTGTTTAAAGTCTACCGTTGCGTCACGAAGTTTTTCATACAGGGTTTGACAGACGTGTATAGCCAGTAGATCATGTAATTCGTCTAACCCTCGAACATGATTATATAGGGATGGGGGTTTAATGTTTAATTTCTTAGCCACAGCGCCAATTGATAACTGCTGTAATCCTTCTTGATCTACAATTTCCGTTGCTGAATAGACAATTTCTGAAATGGTTAGTCCCCTTCTTGGTGTCATGTTCAGTTCCTTCTTTCTGCTTGTTCAATCGCCTGTGTTATTAAACGAGTTGGCGTACCTAACATTTTCCCATGTCCAGCGGCAAGTACTGAGGGATTAATGGCTTTAATCTTTTTTGCGCTTCGAATCGATTCTTCTTTGTTCCACGTGGCCATAGCTGGAGCCGGGAACAACCATTTTAGTGTACCTGACACAGCGACCCCACCTCGAACTTGAAAGGCATCCCCAACAATCATTGTGTTTGTTCGTGTGTCGATAAGGCTGATCGAACCAGGAGTATGTCCTGGTGTTGTCACCACTCGTAATGAGCCAATCATGTCTCCATCACCTAGTAAACGATCTGGTCTGGTTTGTATCGATTTTGGAACTCCACCACGAATTGGAGTCTTCGGCTCGCCTTCTAACAAGCTTTTATCCCCTTTAAGTAAGAGTGCATCTCTTTTAGAAACATTAACTTTTACATCCTGTAGTCTTTCTTTAAGAGCATCAAGAGAACCGATATGGTCACTATGAGCATGGGTTAATACGATCTGTTTGATTGGTTTACCAATGTCCTTAGCAGCCTTTAAAATCTTTTTATAGCTAGAGGGGATAGCCGCATCAATAAGTGTTAGACTATCTGATTCTTCTATAAGGTAACAATTTACCGGAAAGATAGTTGGCATAAAAGCCAGTTGGTAAACATGATCTATTTTCGTCACTTTCATTACATTCACTCCTTCTCCTAAATAAACTAATCGCATTAGTTTTATAATAACTAATTCGATTAGTTTATGCAATCTTTTTTAGGTGAGAAGTTTTATTTAACATTCAATGTAGCTCTAAGGTAGATCTTTAACCCTTCAACCAATCCTTTTACATCTGCCATTTCTCTATCTAGGTTCCTGTGAAGAACAATGCCATCCGCCAAAATGATAAAATATGAAGCAATTGCCTCTGGTTTCTGAACTGGATTAAATTCTCCGTCTGCTATCCCTTTTTCAATGACATCAATGTAAAAACCTTTTATTGTTTCTAATCGTTTTTTCATGTAATCAACTCGACCTGTGTTTAATCCACGTAATCCAGCTACAAAGTACTCATAAATTGTCAAACCAATTGGATCTAATGTGACATGATCATGCGCATCTGCCACCGCTTCTAATACAGCCCAGCTCGTTGTATATTTCTCATATAACCGATCCTTCTGTCCGGTAAATTCAGCTTCTCCTTTATCCAAGATAGCCCTCATCATGTCCTCTGTATTTGAAAAATACTGATAGACGCCACCTCTGCTCATACCGGACTGCTCGACTACATCATGCATCGTTGTAAGTTCAAATCCCTTTTTAATGAAAATAGTTCTAGCTGCTTCTATGATTTCGTTTCTACGCTTTTCCTTGTGCTCCTGTGACACTTTCGGTGACATGGATATGCCTTCTTTCTACCATGAATTTTACAGGGATTGTGGCCAGGCCAAGTACGATCAATAAGGACCCTGATAATATAAATGCTACCACAACTCCGAATAATTCTGATAGTAAACCTCCACTTAAAATACCAATTAACATACCTAGTGTACTCATACTATTAATAAAGCCAAACACTCTGCCTGTTTTATCAACTGGTGTTTGTTTCTGGGCAACAATATTGGTTGGAATAACAGCTGTTCCAATGGAAA
Organism: Alkalicoccobacillus plakortidis; assembly: GCF_023703085.1. Lineage (NCBI taxonomy): Bacteria > Bacillati > Bacillota > Bacilli > Caryophanales > Bacillaceae > Shouchella > Shouchella oshimensis. The sequence goes on from NZ_JAMQJY010000003.1 coordinate 222,443, forward strand.
ATCCCATTATGAAAAATATGATTGGGTACACCACTGTAAGGATTCCTGTAGGTAGGTCTCTAATCAAAGCGGTTGTAATTAGAATCACTCCCATCACAATGGTTGCCACTATGATGACTTGTAAGGTAGAGCGAATTTCTTTTTTTGTATAAATTGCGCTCGCCAGAAACATCCCCGCACCTGCTGCAGCCATACCATACCCTATGATTTTAGTCGGTTCCACAAAAATATCTCGCAGCAAAATGATGATTTGTGTATCGGCAATTTGTAGGGCCATCGTCAGAATCGTTACAAGAAGAACACTAATGAACACTACAGGTATCGTACGAAGGAAAACCAAGCCTTCCTTCAAATCTGTTTTCATCCCCATAAACCAACCTATTTTTTTCGATTCGATCTTTCTGTGCACTGCTTTTGCTTTTGGAACACCTAACAACAGAAGCGTGGATAACGCGATGACCATTGCATTTGTAATAAAGGAGCCCTGAACGCCAATGACAGCTACCAGTAAGCCACTTAAAAAAGGGCCAATGATTTTAGAAGCATTGTCGATCATACCACTGATGCCCATAGCTGTTTGAATATTGTCCATCCCAACAATTTCTTTAACCTTCCCACTTTTCGCTGGTCCAAAAAGCGTTTCAAAAAAACCACGGATAAATAAAAGCAGATACACTTGCCAAAGAGCTGTTGAAAAAGCAATGCCTAAAACAAGCGCAATACAAACAAGATTCGAGATAATCATTATGTACTTCCGTTCAAATCGATCAGCAAAAACACCTGCAATTGGAGCTAGAAAAACCATCGGTGCAACAAACATCAGCATGACACCAGACATCTCCAGTGGTGACGCATTCCACTTTATGGCCACAAGCCCCATCAAAGCAAGCATATCGAGCCAACTCCCTAGTGAAGATAATGTCTGTGCAGCAATTAAATTGAGGTACCCCTTTTGTTGAAATAGCTTTTTAGACACCGTTTGATCCATTTTTCTGCCTCCCTAAACAAAATGACAACCTTGTCGCTATTATAAACGACAGGGTTGTCATTTTACAAGATTTTCTTTAATTTAAAGGAGACACTATCTTTGATGCCTTTACAAAAACTGTACTTATTCAAAGTACAGTTTCTTTACTTTTTCGATGTCTAAGCCATCTGATAGATCAACAAAATAGTTCAATTGCCACGATTGAGTCTTAGTAGCATTTGTATTCAAATCAGTTATCCAGCTAGGGTACACTCTAAGTGCCATCTTCCCTTTTTGCTCAGGACTTTTTACAATTCCATATTGAAGGAGCACATCTTTAGGGAAGATAAATTGCCCTCTCTTCTCTTGATCTAAAACTATTATCATTACTTTTTCAGGTGTTTGTTCATAACTATAAGCTTGATTGACTCCATTGGTATCTTTCTCCCAAAACGCAACAAAATACCCTTTCTTTTTAGGAGTTAACTTAGCAAGCCTACTTCTATAAAAGTGATTAGATATGTTTAATAGTAAGCCTTCATACTCACTATTTTGTTCCTCTCGCTCTATATTAATGTTCTCTAGTCCAAACTCTTTCATAAGAATCCTGATTAATTTTTCGGATTTCAATGTGATTCATCTCCTTATGTCTCGTCCTTCTATCCAGACTTCACTTTACCATGTATGTAACACCTTGTTATTGCTTATGTTCATAGAATATAAAAAGCTCAACTCCCACCAAAATGAGAGTTGAGCCAGTCACATTAAATAATATCAAGCGGTTGTTTGGTTTTAGGTGGTTGAAAAGCAGCGTCAAGCTGTTTTAAGGTTTCCACACTTAGTTCAATTGACATTGCCTCCGCATTTTGACGAACATGCTGTGCTTGTACGGCTTTTGGAATAGAAAGTACGTCACCTGATCGCACGGTCCATGCAAGAGCAATCTGCAGTGGTGTTACACCATAATCTGTTGCAACTTCCTTAATTACACTATTCTCAAGCAATCGTTCACGCTCTCTACCTCCGTGAGCAATAGGACTGTAAGCCATAATCGGAAGCTGTTTCTGCTTCTGCCATGGCATCAAATCAAATTCAATGCCTCGCGTTCCTAAATGATAGAGGACCTGATTCGCTTGGGCGTTCTCTCCATCCGGCAGAGCCCAGAGCTCCTCCATATCAGCTGTATCAAAATTAGAGATACCCCACCGTTTGATTTTGCCGTCCTTCTTTAGTTTTTCCATTCCTTCAACTGTTTCAGAAAGTGGCACACCACCTCGCCAATGAAGCAGATAAAGATCGATAGCGTCTGTCTCTAACCGTTTTAAGCTATTTTCACACGACTTGATGATCGACGGGAATCCTGCATTATGTGGATAGACCTTAGAAACAAGAAACGCTTCATCTCTTCGCCCTTTTATCGCTTCTCCCACAAGTTGTTCCGACAAGCCCTCACCGTACATTTCTGCGGTATCTATAACCTTAAGGCCAAGATCTAGGCCTAGCTGCAGAGCGCGAATTTCGTCCTGCTTTTTGCTGATGTTTTCTCCCATCAACCAAGTACCTTGTCCTATACTTGGGAGCTCAGTACCGTCTTTTAATTTAACATGCTTACTCACAAAGCATTCCTGCTTTTCTAACTAGTATTCCCTTTCTAGTTTATAAGGAAAACCCCTATCTTAGCTAGACAGGGGGTACTTTGTATCTTTTATACGAACTGTAACCTTAAATAAATCACCATCAATATCAAGCTTCAGTGCACCTCCATGTAACTCTGCGATGGATTGTGCAATGGCTAGACCTAAACCAGATCCTTCTGTATGTCGAGCTTCATCCGCTCGCTTAAACCGCTCAAACAACTCATCTGGGTTTTCACTTAATTCGTAGCGTGAGATGTTTTTAATCACTACAGTAATCTGGTTCTCTTGTCTGCTCGCTGCTAAATAGACACGCGTACCTGGTTGTGAGTACTTGGCTACATTTAAAAGTAAGTTATCAAGCATCCTCCAGCACTTTTGACCATCTACATGAACTAGCATTTCTTCTTCTGGCAAACTCAGACGTAGGTCCAACTGTTCACTATCAAAAGCTTCCTGGTGCTCCACAATTGCTTGCTGAATCAACTGTTTTAGCTCAATATCCGTTTTTTTGAGTTCAATTTGACCACTTGCCATTTTTGATACATCAAACAAATCATCAATCAGTGTTTTTAATCGTTCCGATTTTCTCGCTAACACATCTACATACGATTGGCGTTCATCTGATGGAAGATCAGGATTTTTAAGCAAATCTGTGTACGTAATAATTGAGGTTAAAGGTGTTCTCAGATCGTGGCTGACATTTGTAATTAGCTCTGTTTTCATCCGCTCACTTTTTGCCCGTTCTGTGACAGAATGAGAAATTCCTTCACGTAACTTATTGATGTGCGTTGCGTGCGTCGCGATAAATGAATGCCCTTTTACCAGAACCGGCATAGCTACCTTTCCTTTTGTTAGATTCTCCGTTTGTTTGATCACTCGATTTAAGTAGCCGAGTTTGAGGAAAAATATGAGTAAGGTGGGGATGCCGATGAATAGGACACATGCAATAAATATTACAATTGTACTACCACCCAACATTAGAGAAAATGCAGTTCCAAACCCCCATACAAAAATTATGATAATCATGAGTAACAATTTTAGCACCAATGGTACGTTACTGAATGCATCACGAAGTATCTGATACGCTCTACTTATTACACTATTTTTTAAAGCCTTTATTAAATAAGAGCTATCCTCAATTTCAAGATATAGCCACACAATTTGATGGAGTGCGAGCCAGATCAAAACAAAGTAGAATGAAGCGCCTATAAAAAAGCTCAAATCAATATACCGAATAAACCGATAGGACTCAAACCCTGTTACTAAAAAGAAATAAATGATAAATAACCCTGTTATAAATAACAATACAAATCGCACATCGAGTGGAATCGCAGCATATTGCGCTCTCATTGAACTTTCCTGAAACCACGATAGTTTAAACTTAAAAAACTTAAACAATATGATCCCGGCAATGACACCAACACTGATAATTAACGGAATCGCTATCTGTCTAAATACATCAAGTGTACTGATAAGATTAGCGATGTTTCCAATATTATTCAGGAAGGTATTTAAACCAACTAACATGATACCAAACAACAGACTCCAACTCATCGTTTCTCCAAAATGCTTTCTCACGACCTGCCAGCCTCCTTTTCAATCAAATATCCTACACCCCATACAACCTTGATATAACGAGGTTTTTTTGGATCCACTTCAATCTTTTCTCTAATTTTGCGAATGTGCACAGCCACAATATTTTCTGAGTTGTAAGCTTGGTTCATTCCACACTCGCTCATAGATTTCATGAATAGAGAAGACCCGGCCAAGATTCAGCATCAGAAGCTCCGTTATTCGATATTCAATCGGTGTTAGCTTGACTGTCACTCCATCTAGCTGCACACATTTTGCCTCTTGATCGAGGACAAGCCCATCCACCTGAATCACTGACTCTCTTTTTTCATAAGTACCTAGCTGTGTATATCTCCTCATCTGAGACTTTACTCGAGCCATTAATTCCATCGGATGAAAAGGCTTAGTAATGTAATCATCAGCGCCAATCGAGAGTCCGTGGATTTTATCCGTCTCTTCAGACTTTGCACTTAGCATAATAATTGGGATGTTACGCTCCTGCCGTATCTTAAATGTCGCCTCAATACCATCCATCTCAGGCATCATAATATCCAAAATTATTAAATGAACCTCATTCTGTTCAAGTAGGTGAATGGCGCTTCTTCCATTCTCCGCATGAAGTACACTGTATCCATCATTCTTTAAATAAATATCAATCCCATCCCGAATGTCTTTATCATCATCTACCACCATCACTGTATACGTCGCCATTCCCCACACCTCAATCTAACTTTTTCTATTATTTACATTGTAACCCTCAGATCTAAAGTTTCCACTAGTGAAAAACTGAAGAAATTCTTAAGAATGGAAGAAAGCGGGTTTGGCAGGATTTTTAGCATAGGGGGACTGCAGTTTTTGAGGTGATTCGATAGTGCTCATGATTTTTGAGCACTTATGGTTTTTTTTGAGCACCGTGCATGGATTTCCGCGCATTTTTAAAATTTTCGCGCACTGACCCTTGGTTTCCGCGCATCACGGCTACGTTTTCGCGCATTTTTAGGATTTTCGCGCACCAATGCTTGATTTCCGCGCATTTTCTAGATTACCGCGCATCTCCTCTCCTTTCCCGCGCATTTTCAAGGTTCCCGGCACCACAAAAAAAGCCCCCAAAAAGGAGGCCTCCTAATTCCTATATATTGAATTCTACTACCTTATTGCCTACTACTCGTTCCGCTGGTTTTGTTTTGGCGATGATTTTGCCTGCACGTACTGAGTAGAGAACGGGTGCTTGCTTGCGGATCATTGTGAATTCATCCGGTGCGCCAACAATGATTAGGTTTGCTGGTTTGCCTTCTTCAATACCATATTGGTCTGAGATGTTCAGGACTTTTGCGCTGTTTGTGGTGATGAAGTCAATGGATTGCTTAATTTGATCGTAGCCCATGAGATGTGTCACGTGAAGTCCCATATGTAGCACTTGTAGCATATTGCCCGTGCCAAGTGGATACCATGGATCAAAAATATCATCGTGTCCAAAGGAGACCGTTAATCCTGCTTCTTGTAGTTCCTTTACTCGAGTAATGCCGCGGCGTTTTGGATAGCTGTCAAAGCGACCTTGCAAATGTGTATTAACTAGTGGATTTGCAACAAAGTTTAGGTCTGCCATTTTAAATACACGCATTAGCTTAGCTACATATGCATTGTTATAGGAATGCATGGCGGTTGTATGCGAGGCTGTTACTCTCGACCCCATTCCTGTTTGGTAGGCTCTTGCAGCCACAACTTCTATAAAACGCGATTGCTCATCATCTATTTCATCACAGTGAAAATCCAACAATTTATTATATTTCTCAGCTAATTCAAACGATATATCAATGGACTCTACGCCCATTTCTCTTGTCATTTCAAAATGAGGAATGCCTCCTACTACATCGGCTCCAAGCTGAATGGCCTCTTCTAGCAACTCTTTTCCTTTAGGATAAGAGAGAATGCCTTCTTGTGGAAATGCTACAAGTTGCAGATCAACTAGGTGCTTCATTTCTTCTTTTACCTCAAGCAAGGCTTTAAAGGCGGTTAGTGTTTCATCCGTTGTATCTACATGAGTTCGGACATATTGAATGCCTTGTGCGACTTGCCAGGTTAACGCCTTTTTGGCACGCTCCTTTACGTCGGCATGAGTCAGCTTTTCTTTTCGTTCTGTCCATCGTTGAATCCCTTCAAATAACGTGCCAGATTGATTCCAGCTTGGATCTCCTGCTGTCATCGTTGAATCTAGGTGAATGTGAGGCTCGATAAAAGGAGGGAGAACCATTTGGCCGTTTGCATCAAGGATCTCCTCACCTGCCTGCTCAATTACCCGATCAATTTTACTAATTTGTTTTTCGTTTATTAAGATGTCCCAATGTCCGTCTCTATCTCGTAATACTGCATTTTTTATAATCATCTACGCTACCCCGCTTTTTTAATAATTGATTGTTTATCTTTATCCATTACCTTGTCTAAAACAATATAGCCTACTGCTGCTCCCAAAAGTGAATTGAGTGGGGGAATACCTGGTATAAATAGAGCACATAGCACTCCGATCGCCCACGCTGTAATGGCTTGAATTCGTACAGTAGAGAATGTTCTGTCTTGTGAAACCTCGTAACGTCCTTTACTTCGAACAAAATAATCAACAATCAGAATGGCCCCAATTGGCGGAAGGGTCATATTCAAAAATGTAAGCCAGCTCATGAAATTGTTGTAAAGCCACATGGCAAGCAGTGTTCCTATGACACCGTTTATGATAACTAGTATATTTTTTGGTAGTTTTGTAATATTAGAAAATCCAAGTCCAGATGCATATAAGGAGTTATCATTTGTAGTCCAGATATTTAAACCTAAAATGATAAGGGCAGGAATAATTAACCCCTGAGTAAACATGACTTCTGAGATATCAGCCTCTCCAGTAGATATCGCTCCAATTGCTCCGAATAAAAACATTAATGAGTTCCCTAAGAAAAAGGCGATTAAGGTTGTTGAGACAGCTATCTTTTTTGTTTTGGCAAACCTCGCAAAATCAGGTGTCAGTGTTCCTCCACTAATAAAGGATCCTAAACAAACCGAAATAGCGGCTGCAATCCCAAGCGTCTCAACCGGCTGATACGCCAATAGCTCATCAAATCCACCCAACGACCCCACTGCTCGAGTACTTGATACACTTCCAAGGATCGCAATGGCAGGAACTGCAACAAAGCTTAGAGCCGTCAACGCCTTAATTCCAAAATAAGCGGTTGCTGTCATAAGAAGTCCTGCGACGATAATAATAAGCCAAATATTAAGCCCTGTAACCTTTTGGAAAGGCAATGCGAACATCATCACTCCAACCCCAAACCAAGCCAATCTGAGTGATACTTAATAAAAAAGAAGGAAGATAAGAGCCTTGCTTACCAAACGAATAACGTGTCAATAAATGCGTGGATAAGCCGGTCTTAGATGCTATATACGAGAGAACACCTGTATACGCGCCTAATACCAGGTTTCCAATCAAAACAGTCACAATAAATTGAGTGAATGTGAGCCCTTGACCAAGCGTTCCTCCTGCAAGCATACTCGCTGAGAAAAAAGTGAAACCAACCATCAGCATAAACATTTTCCAGAAACCCCTTCTGTGGGATTCTGTCACAGCCTCCAGTGCAAAATCATGATCTACTGATTTCTTAACCATCTTTCTTCCTCCATTCATTTTTATCAAAAAAAGCCCGGGAAGAATCAATGGATTCTTCACCGGACTTTTCCTCCCAGTTTAAGCATCAGGGATGCCGCCTCCCCGGACCTGGCTTTAGCTAAATGAATAACTAAACGGAACCCTGGGAAGCTACTTATTTGAATGAAGGAAGCATAGCACAAAAAATTCGTCAGAAAACGACATTCGTCAAATTATCTGACACCTTTTATCCTCGCTCCTCTAAAATCGCTTCCACTTCTTCCTTAGTTGGCAGTGCAGTCATCGCACCTTTTGTTGATGCTGCTAGTGAGCCTGATACAGCGGCAAATGCACCAATTCGCTGCAAGGTTTCTGGAGTTAGAGAATCTAGCGGATCATCCAGATCATGAAGATGCGCAAGAACGCCAGATACAAAGGCATCTCCTGCACCTGTTGTATCAACTGCTTCTACTTTGTAGGTTGGAACATTCACTTTATGTGTATTGGTATAAAATGAGCTACCGTGTTCACCTTTTGTGATGATTAACAGAGGAATTTGGTAGTCTTTGAGCTTTAATACAGCGGCTGTTTCATCGGTTTCATTTGTTAAAAATTCTAGTTCTTCCTCAGAAAGTTTCACAATATCACTTGTTAGCAGTAAGGCTTTGATTTGCTCGAGTGCTGATAGTTCATCTGGCCAAATCGATAGACGTAAATTTGGGTCAAAGGATACGAGCATACCATTCTCTTGTGCCAGATGAATGGCTTTGTGTGTTGCTGCACGGCTCGTTTTTTGAATCGTGGAGATTGATCCAATATGTAGTATTTTTGCCTGTTGAAACAGATTTTCAGCAAGGTCATCTGTAGACAGAAGCTGATCTGCACTGTGGTCAATTAAAAATTCAAAACTGCGCTCTCCATTTTCAGCGAGTTCAACAAAAACGAGAGGCGTTTTAGCTAAAGCTGTTTGCGTTAGCCCTTGAATATTGACGCCGTATTCCACTAATGTTTTTCGCAAAAAATGACCGATTAAATCTGTACCAACAGCTCCGATAAAATAACTATCTATGCCCAGGCGACTTAAGCCTACTGCAACATTTGCAGGCGCACCACCGGGACTTTTTTGGTACTCTGTATTTTCGGCATTTAACGGGATCATATCAACTAGGACTTCTCCTAAAGAAATAATCCCCTGCTTCTTTTGCATATGCATGGCCCCCTAGCTTCAAAATTTCTATTCTTTTACTATAGCATGTATAAAGCTAGAATAAGAGTTTAGAGGTGTACACGCTCTCCAGTTTTAGAGGATTCAATGGCCGCCCAGGTTAGTTGAAGGCTTTTAATATTATCTTCAATCGATGTAGGCGGAACTGTATCTTCTTTAATTGCTTGGATAAATGAATCTAGTGAAATCATACGATCAGAGGTTGGCGTTTTGATAAGCGGGATCTCTTCAGGGATATCCTGCTCTCCTTGATACAAAAGGACTTGATCATCAATTAATTCAATTGCGCCTCTTTCACCAACTAAACGAATGTCTCCATTCCAGGTTGTTTTTTTGCCTTTACCAGCCCATCTTCCACGGTAATGTACATGCACACCTTTACTAAATGTCATTGCAGCATCAGCATGCGGATTCCCTTTAAACCAACTCCATGATGGCCTAAAGCTAGTTGCCTGAATGGTTACTGCTTCATCATTTAATAAATAGCGGAGAATATCAAAGTGATGGATAGCCATATCCTGAAGAAGGATTTCCTCATACTGATCTCTCCACCACCAAAGTGTGTCGCTTTATTAAAATAGTAATCGGCATATTCAATTGGACCGATGCTACTAGCTGCAATCAACTGTTTGATGGTTTGAATTTGAGGATTCCAGCGATAATTTTGACTGACCATCACTTTTTGTGAATACTCTCTTGAAAAGGCTAGAAGGTCATTTGCTTCTTCAGCTGTATCCGTTAACGGTTTTTCCATCATTACGTGTAATCCAGCTTTTAAAGCTTGTTTGGCAAGCGCTATATGTGTTGCAGGAGGTGTAACAATCAAAACAAAATCAGCTTGTACCTTCTCAAGCGCTTTCTCAAAAGAAATAAACAACTGCTCCGGCCCCAGATTGGTCATTTCCTGCGCCTTTTGTAGACTTTCTTCCTGCTGATCTACTATGGCAACAAGCTCCATATTTTGATTCGCTTGTAGTAGCTCTACCCACGATAACCCGAAACCTCCCAATCCAATTTGTATGGCTTTTAGCTTCGACATACGCTTGTCCCCTCTCATACTATGTAAAGCCCTATCCAATCAAGCGATAGAGCTACTTATTTGAATATCGGTCTTGATTTAATTTCACATACAAACAAGTATCGCGATAGCTCCGTCCGTCAGTTGATATGCTGTTTTGTTTTAAAACAGCCTCAAGTTCATAACCCAATTTTTCTGGAATTGCACGGCTTTGTTTATTATCAGGGTCACAATGAATCTCAAGTCGGTGAACACCTAATTCTTGAAAAGCAAAACCTGTAATACCAGCAACTGCCTCTGTCATATATCCTTTTCCACTATGTCGCGTATCCATCCAATAGCCGATTTCCATACGCGGTACAGACCAATTAATATTGTGAAGCCCTGAAGATCCTACAAATACTCCGGTTTGTTTATCAAATAAATGCAGACGCAAATCTTTCTTCCGCATATATTGTTCATGCGCGTAACGGACTCCATTCTCTGTTTGCTCAAGTGTGGTCTGATAATGAGCCCAATGAATCCATGGCAGCATTTCCTTTAGTGAAGCCTGTTGGGCCTCAAACACAGCCTTTCCATCCCCAGGCATCGGTAGCCTGATAAAAAGTCTCTCGGTCACAAACGATTGTGGAACATTTGGCAGCATCGAAAGCATCTTCACACCCCGTTTCACATCTATACAACAAGTATAAGTGAGCCGGGCAGGTCCTATACTACTTAGGGAAAAAAGAAGTGTGTAGAAGCATCAATTAGGTACTAGCAGCAACCATTCTCGCTTGTTTGTCTTCTAATCGAGCAAAGGTTCTAAGCACAATCCACATCTGAATGAACCCAAATAAGCTGATGCCAAATAAGAAAATCAGAAGAGGGAATAAAAAGAGAACATGATACACAGTTAAGATAGCTGCTACAAGATAGAGCGTACGCAGCGGCATATATAAGCCAATAAAAAAGGATTGCTTTATTGACTCTAGAAGTTTCATCTCAAAATGGACCGTAGCTGGATAGACATATAATACGGTTAGAATAAGCAGTGCTGCAATGATAAATAACGCATACTTTATGAGGATCGTCAGCCAGGCAGGCTCTATGATAAAATACGTGATATTTATATATACTATCATGACAACAAGCATCAATGTAAGCGTTAACTTATTACCGCGGACTATATATGTTTTATACTGACGCCAAAAGTTCCGCCAAACGGGTACATCTGATTCTTTTCTCATCCAACGTCTTAAGACATCGTACATCGCAAGCGTGCTCGGACCAAATCCAAATAAGACCAACCCTACTAAGGTTCCTATCATCCAAAGCACGTTTAACTTAACAAGAAACATAAAGAATTCTCCTATGGCATAAATCCCACCTGTTAAACTATTCGATTGCATAGCGATGCTCCCCACTTATTCATTTGTTAGTACAACTGGCCCAACTAAACCAGATCGTGTAGACAACCCATCCATTTCATTTGCTTTACTGTTTGTAATTTCAAGAACAACGGTATTTACACCTTCTACTAAAACCCCTTCTGGTATCTCAATCCGGTAAGGAGCCCAAAGCTTATTTCCAATATAGACGTCATTGATCCAAAGCTCCGCAAGTTCAAATACTTCCCCGGCATCAAGCAGTTTCAGCGTTTCACTGTCCTCTTTGCTTAGGAGTACATCCGATTCATAACGAATGGTTCCAGAAAAATGAGTCCACTTTCCTCCCCACGTTACCCACGACGATAAAGTTGCTTGGCTGATGTCTTTTCCCGAATATTGCATGTTCCATTCTGTAACTGGTTTACGTACTTGTTCAACTTGTCTAGAGGGTACATTGCTTGCAACAACATGTGACTCTGACGGCACAAGGATTAAGCTCTCTCTTCTATCCATATGCAGTCGAAATGCGGCATCGTCGAAAGAACCAACAGTGGAGACGTCACCTGACCAAGCATTCCATACCTGAAGCGATTGTGCATTTGCCAGCATACATATACCCGAATAAGCTGTTTCTCCTTCATTCACGATGAAATAAAATGACTGTCCTTGTTTCTTTACATGTGTCACTCTAATATCAGCGTTTGCCGGGTTTAGCTCAATTGTTTTTTCCAGTTGATCAACTACTTGATCTTGAATGACACTGCCACCTTGCTGCTTAAATTGTTCTAAAAGAGACATTGTTTCTTCTTTTACCTGTAGCTCTTTATCTACTAAAATGGTTGTGTAGGTTTGTTCGCAAATAGATAGAGCTCCACTTTTCATCAATGCCTGGTCCAACAGATCCTCTTCCAAGTAATTGAACTCGATCTGTTGCTGGTACAAAGGTTTAACAGAACGCGTTGGCAACACACTCTCCGTGCATATGACAGCAAGCTCTGTCTGATTAACCGCATCTGTCATCAGCCAGCTTAGGCGTTTCATATAGGTTGAAAACTGATTATAAAAGGGCCACCAGCTATTATGCATTCCCACATCAGGCGGACGTTCATGACTTCTTTCTTTACCTGAGATCGAATAATAAAACGCATGTGGGCAAAAGAGATTCACCCCTCTGACGGCCAGCCAGTCGATATACCATTTCATATCATCAGCTGTTAAGGTCCAATCTCCATCCTTGCTGCATACGCCTAAAAATTCATTTAGATTACGCCTACGTCCATAATGTCTAGCTGCATCTGCACCACATTTAGCCGCTGTTGAATGAGGTCCCTCTAATGCTTTGTTATCCTCTGGACCTACCCAACGCCAGACTACATCCTGGCCTGGAATATGAAAATGTTTCAGCAAGCCAATATCAGTGCTTGCAGCCGGGTGCCCCGTCAAAGCCAAGCTGTTACTCTCGCACCACTTGGCCAGCTGCAAGTAATAGACAGTAGATAATCTGTGATTTACCGCGTTCTCATAGGTGTGTCGAATCCGTTCTGTTTGCTCCCCTGCATCCAACCAGAAAGCAGCAAGCTCATTCTCACTTCCCCCATGCTGCAAATAATCTTGAAGAAAGTTCTCTGTCCACGGTCTGAGCTCCTCTGACGCATTTCGCCCGAGGATATCCGGTTCATCTGTAAAAAAAGCCGTTATCGTTGTGCCCATCCATTTTCCTACGTGCTGTTTATATATTTCATGCGTATGTTGAATAAATGACTGTACAGCGAGAGGATTTAACAAATCAGCTGATGCTTGGTGCCCCTGCTTCTCCATCATCCTCTCCAGCATGTACACCTCGAATTGTTCCTTTTGAGGGTTTCTCGATAAATGCAAAAATAGTGCGATCACGGAAACGACCATCATCTAAGTCTTCAAGACTAAGTATCTCCATTTCATTTAAGGGAATCACATGACCCTGCGTCTTGACTGCTTGAAGGGAAACAAGCCTTTCATCTGACTGTAAATCAAGAGATGCACCTGGATCTAATTGGACCATCTGAAGACCCCTACTTGCAAAAGCAGGCTGATCCCTGACCACTCGGCCATGAGCAGAACCTGATGGATACATCGCTTCGTCATATAACATCACAGTCATATGAAGACAGCTCGCTTCAGACACGGCCGTTTTAACATACGACATAAATTCTTCAGATAAGTACTCAATATCGGTTGGCAGGCCTAATCGCGGATGTATGACAAAACCTTCAACACCCTTTTGATAAAACGCATGAATTTGTCTTTTTATTTCTGTATGTGTGAGTCTATCATTCCAAAACCAAAAGGGAACGGGTGTGTACTCAATAGAAGGGTTAAGGAATTGCTCTCTTAAGCTTTGCAAAATCGTTCCTCCACTCGTAGGTGATTTTAACCATGTTTTTTTCGATATTCACTCGGAGACAGACACGCATTTTTCTTAAAAATCCGATTGAAATAGCTATGGCGATATCCTACCTGTTCAGCTACTTCATGTATTTTCATTGTTGTGCCACTTAAAAGTTGTTTTGACTTATCTATTCGTAATTCTGTTAAATAATCTATAAACTTTACACCCGTCATTTTTTTGAAGCTCCGACTTAACGTATGAGCATTTGTTCCAAACATCTCTGCACAATGATCTAGTGAAATATCATTCATATATGAATTCTTAAGATAGTTAATCACTGATTCTACCAGGCGTTTTGCTTCTAGATTCACTCGTTCCTTTAAGTGCGCCAGATACGGATCGATGACCTCAACCTCCATCCAATTCAACATTCTCACTGGTTCTTTAATCAGACTAAGCTCTGCATAGAGATTTCGATTCGCATACACGTCATCTAACTGGATATCCGACAGTAACATCTCATCCTGGATTCTGCTGAACAACTGTAGCATCCCCATTTGAATGTTCTCCCACGTCTTGGCACTAGCCACCAACTGATTAAGAAAAAGCTCTAGATGATTATGAACTTGAAGGTTCTCCCCATTTCGAATAGCCTGAATGACTTCACGTTCAACTTCAAATGGATACATGCCATGGCTGCGGTTGCCTCTTTGTTGCACCTCTTCTAAAAACAAAACTTGATTTTGGTTCTTAAAACGACGTTGATATTTTCCTTGTCTCGTTTCTTCAAAAAGGGCATGAATTCGCTTAACGTGAGAAGTCCCTTCACTCACAGTAATAATTAATTGCATGTGTAATAAACGATTAATAATAGCGGTCACTTCTTGAACAAATTCTTTGATAAAAGCAGAATCCTCTTCCTCTTCAATTAAAAATAGACTAACTGACAGATCATAATTATCTAAAACACTGTACTGTTGAAAATACTTTTCACACAGCTCTTCGACAACATTCTGAATCGAAAATGTGATTAAACTATCGTCACTCGTAATCAGGCTCTGATTTGATTTTCCGGTACCACTTGCTTGAATATCAATCACTCTGAATGTTCGATTTGTAACCTTCCATCCGTAGTTTTCCATTCTATTTGTCAACTGCTGCTCATTCTGCTGATAAAGATAACCTTGACTCATTTGAATTAAAAAGCTTTTTTGCAGCTGTGGTGTTTCTGATTTTAATCGGACCTTTAAACGCTGACGTTCTTGATAAAGTTGTGTGAAACCTTCCTCAATGAGACTAAACTCCCCTTTTGTTTTTTCAGCCTCAACTTCTTGGTACTCCTCTTGTACTTTTTCAATTAATTGTTCTACTGGTCGATAGATTTTCTTGGAACCAAACCACGTTAATACAAGTGCAATTCCGAGTCCTGATACTGATATAGCCACAATACTCTTTGAAACTAGTTCAATTGGCGCTGTAATCGCCGATAAGGGAGTGGCAGACACATATGTCCAGCTATCATTCACTCGTTCAAGCACCCCATAAGATACCGAATAGCTGTCACCTTGATAAACATATTCAAATGACCCCTCTTGATTTTCAAACTGAATCACTTCATTTTTTAAAGCGCTTACAAAATAATTCTGCTCTAAAGAGACCGTTGGCAGAATGATCTGCTTCTGACCATTTATCAAAAAGGTCGTCCCATGATCGTACGGTTTTAAGGTTTGTAAAAGCTGTCCAAACTTCTCTTGATCCAATGCGACATTTAATGATCCAAAGGGCACTTGGCTAGAACCAGGTATCGCATGGCTTAGTATCATGCTCTCTCCGTCTGCACCCGTATGATTATCGAGTTGTTCCCACCCGAGTGAATAACCACGGCTGAGAGATGGTTGGTATAACGAATAATCAACAGCCTTCACTTCGCTATAATATGGACTAAAGAGCAATGGCTGATTGTCTTTATTTAAATAGAGCTCTACTTTTTTTATTAGAGGATGACTTGCTTGGAGTACAGTAAGCATCTGCATCATATCTCGCGTTTCCGTTACATCTCGTAAAAAATTACGATCAATTAATTCTGGTCCAAACCGCTTCTCAAACGCCCAATAAGATAGAGACATTTCTAAATAATCTAGTTGATCATTTATAATTTCAGCTTTTTCTGCTATTTGATTATTATGTCTCTCTCTTAATTCATCCTTTACCTCATTGACTCCAAACCACTGAATACCTACTCCAGAGATGACACCTGGAATAAAAGCGATAAAGAGGATTAACAAAAAGTTTTTGCGAAAGTATTCACGACTCCAGCCCGTTTGTACTCTTTTGATTAGTCCCAACTCTATTCCCACCTCTCTAGCTACAGCTTAAAGAATCAGATAATTCTATACTATAGCAAGAGAGATTAAGAAAGAAGTCTTTTTTCACTATTTTTCCAATTTAATTGGTATTCATTTAGCCTTTTACAGATCCAATCAATATTCCTTTAGCAAAATGCTTTTGAAGGAATGGGTAGAAGAGCAGAATCGGAAGTGTCGCAACAACGATTACTGCTAGCTTTAACGTTTCTGCTGGTGGCTCTGCAAAAGCAGTATCCACTTCACCACCGAGCCTGGTTTCAGCAACATTCATAATTTGCTGCAATAAAAGCTGGACCGGCCACTTGCTACTGTCACTGATATAGAGTAATGCTTGAAAGAAGTCGTTCCAATAAAACACAGCGTAAAATAATGTAAAGGTTGCTATCACAGGCTTTGAAAGAGGTAAAATAATCCTCCAAAAGATTCCGATCTCGGAGCAACCATCAATTTTAGCGGACTCTTCAAGCTCGTTAGGCAGCATTTGAAAGAAGTTTTTCACAATAATTAAATAGAATGGATTGATAGCCAGTGGTAGTATTAGCGCCCACAAAGAGTCAAGCAATCCAAGTGACCTCACAACCATATAAGTTGGTACCATACCTCCACTAAAAACCATCGTGAAAATAATCATATTTAACAATAGGTTTCTGCCAATTAGCCCTTTCCTAGAAAGAGGATATGCCATTGTCATTGTCAGAAACAAACTAACAATCGTACCGCCAATTGTCACGAGTACAGACACACCTATACTGCGAACGAATGTAGTAGTTGAGAAGACATATTCATATGCATTTAATGAAAAGGTATTCGGCCAGATAAAAAATGATCGTTCCACTACTTCCGATTCCGTTGCAAATGAACCGGCTATAATATAAACAAACGGCAAAAACGTGACTAAAGCAATAACTAACAAGATGATGTGATTAAACACATCGAATACTCGTCCAGCTGGTGTATTATGAATCTTCACCTGTTGTTCCTCCCCTTTCTAGAAAATACCGCCCTGGCCAAATCGTTTAGCTAAATGATTGGCACCAAAAATCAAAATGATTCCAACTACCGCTTTAAACAACCCAACTGCGGTGCTATAACTAAAGGCTCCTTGAGTAATCCCCATAAAGTACACATACGTATCAAATACATCAGCTACATCTCGGTTTAGAGAATTTGTCATCAAATAGATTTGCTTGGAAACCTTGATCAAGGAAGTTTCCTAGCCTTAGAATTAAGAGAATGACAATCGTACTACGAAGTGCAGGAAGGGTTACATGCCACATCCGTCTAAATCTGCCTGCCCCATCAACAATGGCTGCCTCATACTGCTCCTGGCTAACTCCCGCTAGTGCAGCAAGAAAAATAACAGTTCCCCATCCGCTTTCTTTCCAGATAATCTGAGCAATAATCATTGGTCGGAACCAGTCAGGTGAAGAAAAAATGAGATCTGACTTCCAGTAAACCGTTCAACCAGTTCATTCACAATACCGCCACTTGTTGTTAGAAACACATACGAGATACTCGCAATGATAACCCATGACATAAAGTGAGGGACATAAACAAGTGTTTGAATGGTCCTTTTGTATAAGGAAAGCCTAATTTCATTAAGCATTAATGCTAATAAAATGGGTGCAGGAAAAAAGAAAATCAAATCATAAACGGCGAGCAGCAATGTATTTCTCAGTAACCTGACAAAGTCTGGATCACTAAAAAATCGCTTGGAAATGTTCAATTCCTACCCATTCACTGCCCCAAAACCCTAAAAACGGAGAATAGTTTTGAAAGGCCAATAATACGCCCCACATTGGTAGAATTTTAAAAACAAGAAAATAAAGTACACCAGGTAATACAAGCACGTACATCCACTTATCACGTAATATTTTTTGAAACTTTGACTGCTTAGGTCTAGTATTTAAAATGCTTTCTATAGCTGATTCACTTTTTTGACTTTCCATTGATCCACCTCCATTAATCCACGTTATAGAAATAGGAAAGAGCACAGACCGGCTTTACGAAGCTGTGCCCTTAGATGAACTGTTATTCCTTACTTGACTGAGCTTCAGCATAGAGCTCATTTATTTCTTTTACGTAATCTCCTCCTCCAGAACTCATCCATGTATCAATTGCCTCATCAAAACCTGCATCGTCTAGCTCACCGATAATATACTTAATCCGTGCATCTCCGATGATATTATCGAGCTGCTGACCTCGTTGTGCGTAGATTTTAGACACAAGCGGATAAGCAGGGTCTGGCTGAACAATTGCTTCATTCTCATCCATGACTTGTTGCGAACGAGCTTGTAAAGCTGTTTCCTCTGGCTTATGGAACTTTTCTTCAGGAAGGTACATTTGCATTTGGTTTAACGATTGAAATTCTTGTTTCAAACTTTCATCCTCAAGTGTAAGGTCCGTAAATACACCGTTGTCTAATTCATAGTGACGACCTTCAATTCCATTCATAGCAAGGATTTGACCTTCTTCCGAATTCAGATCATTTAGGAACGAAAGCACTTCTTTTAACTCTTCTTCTGTCTTCACAGAAGTGGTTGAGATTGAGAACACACTATGATATCCAGTCGTTGGTTTTGTAACCAAACCGTGGTCACCACTAACCGCACCAAATACATCAAGCACGTCATCTAATTCAGGATCTTTTTCCACCATTCCTTTTTGAATCCGTCCTGATGTATCTGCCACATCAACAATGATTCCAACTTCTCCGTTTATCATTGGATTGGTCCATTGCGTAGGATCCATAATAGCAAAATCCTCATTAATTAGTCCTTCATCATAAATCTGATTAAACCAAACAAGCGCTTCACGGTACTCATCCGTTGTAAAATCAGGAATTAATTCTCCATTATCATCAAAGCCCCATTTATTAGGTGCACCAAACCACATTTGCATGATATTCCAAGGTTCTTCATGCTCGGAAATTGCCATTCCGTACGTATCATCTTCTCCATTACCGTCCGGATCATCTTCGGTAAACGCTTTCAAAATTGCGTGAAAGTCTTCAATTGTCTCTGGCATTTCCATACCAACATTCTCAAGCCAATCTTTCCTAATAACTGCGGCGTTTCTACCTAATGGTCTGGCTCTCGGAATTCCGTAGACCCGACCGTCTATGGATACATTTTCTTTAACAATGTCATTTATCTGTAGGTTTTCATAATCACCCAAATAATCTGTAAGATCCCAAAAAGCTCCGTCTCTCACAGCACTGATATAGCTTGGACTTTTATCACCAAGCATGACATGCGGAAGGTTACCAGAAGCTAGGGTCACGTTAAAACGATCACCATATGTGGTAGAAGGAATAAATAATAGGTTGATCTTTTTACCTGTTAACTCCTCTAGTTCTTTGACAACAGGGCTATCATTTTGTGTAGGATCTGGCTCATAACTCATCGTCATGACGTCAATTGAATCAAGTGATGAGCCTGATTCTCCATCACTACCTGAACTCCCCTCTTCACTACATCCAACAAGGAGCAACATTCCTGCACTTAATAAGGACAAGCCTACTTTGGTTTTAGCATTCTTTATCTTCATATCCCAAACTTCCCCCTCTCATATTCGCAGCCTCTTTCCCCTCTGCCCTTTAAATATAATTTCCAATAACCTTACAGACAATAGCTATTTTTCGCTCTTACAAACCCTAGTATAACAGTACTTTCAGCTTATCCTTATACTTTATTACACATTAATACTTTTTTGACCAACGACAAAAAAGCCTCCTGTAAGTGGAACAGAAAGCCTTTATTTAGAGCGTCTTTTCATCTTTTTCATCTCTCGAAGCTTATCCATTTTGCTTTGAATGCGATTAGACGCTTCCAGTGTCGCCTCCTCATCCAAAGTAGCAGAAGAAATAACTCCATCTTCTAAAACAATAAGCAAATGGCTACCTTCCTTAACCTCATTTGGAAGTATGTTGCGACTTACGTTATACTCCTTTTCACTTTGGCCAACCAGCAATACAGCAAGATCTTGATCCTCAAAGCGATCGATCACGGCCTTCTCCAAATCCGCACCTCTTTCCTTATCCGAATTTTTTTTGATGTGCTTTTTTCTTTTCTAAGTATTCTTCATCCTCACGAACCAGAATCCACTTTTCTTGAAAGATTTCTGCAGACCGTGCTTTTGTTTCATCAATATCTCGTTCATTTATGTCGCCATCTTTGTTGTATTTTTTGCCTCCTGGATAATTCGCATAACGACGAGCACGTGTATAACCCATCTGCAAAAATTTACGAGCCATATCCATTCCAACAAAATCATCCTGCTTTTTGTATGTACAAAACTGCTCATATATTGTATCTGCTGATTCCTTTGCAATATCCGGAGTCTTAAAACGCCAATTAGGTAAAATCTCTGCCTTATATGGCTCAACCATCAAGACTCCTTGTTCACCTCGACCAACTTTATATTTGTGAGGCTCTTTACGAAAATCCGTATTTTCAAAATCAATCGTATCATAATAACCCATCTTCCTCACCTCTATTAGTAAAGTACCCCACTCAGTAAACATCCACACTTCATTTGTAGAACTGGCAAACAAGCGTATGTTGTTTTATAGTATGAGAAGAAACATAAACAAAGAGGTGACCACCATGAATATGACTGTACTCCGATCGATTCGTATTGCAATGAACGTAGTTCTTCTTGTTCTAGCTATCTTACATATAACAGGTATTATTAATATTTCTCCAACCCTGCTTATTACACTTGCAGCGATTGTGCTAGTTAGCATCTTTTTAACAAGATGGAAAGAAAGCAAGGATCAACAAGAAAATCAGAATAAGTAGGATGTGAGCCGGATTAAGCAGATGCTTGATTCGGTTTTTTAGTGGTTACTTTTTTCGAACACATCCACCCCAAGCTCTTCTAATTCTGTTATAGCCTTCCTAACAGGTAGTTTACCTAGTCGAAATTCCGTTTCAAGCACTTGTTTAATGTCATATACAGTTGATAAAGTAACAGCAGTGTCCTTTCCATCTAGAGATCTTATCGTAAAAACATTATTGAGGAGCGATAAGGACCTTCCTTGATCTGTTGAGTTGCTGACACAAAAAAAGATGCCTGCGCACAGACATCTTTTCCTCCACACATTAACGTGGATATTCATTTAATTCATCTAACGAGATATACGTTGGAATTGTGGCTCCTTGGTATTCATCAATAATAAATTCTTTTACTTCATCCGTCTGATAGATCTCCACGATGCGTTGTAATGCTGCATCATCTGCGTTATCTGTACGTGCAGCGATGATATTAATGTACGGTGTTGCTGTCTCATCTTCACGTGCAAGTGGATCATCTGTTGGGTTTAGTCCTGCATCAACAGCAATTCCGTTGTTGATAACCGCTGCATCCACATCCTGCATTAATCTTGGTGCATTAGCAGGTACGACTTCCGTTAGTTTAAGATTTTTAGGGTTATCTTTAATTTGATCCAAGCCACTAGTCACACCAAAGTCATCCTCAAGCTCAATTAGTCCCGCTTCTTGTAAAAGCATTAGGTTACGCGCTTGGTTTGTGACTTCATTTGCAATTAGAATTTCCGCTCCATCTGGGATCTCATCAACGGAGTCATACTTATCTGAATAGACCCCTAGCGGAGCAAGTATTGTCGTTCCAATGGCTTCTAGATCTAAATTATTCTCTTCTCTGAAATTATCAAAGTACGATACCGTTTGGAAGGCATTGGCATCAATATCTCCGTCTGCAAGAGCTTGGTTAGGCTGGACATAATCATTAAAACTGACAATATCAATATTAATGCCTTCTTCTTCAGCAATTCCCGAAATAAAGTCCCACTGGCGTGAATCCGTACCCGAAATACCAATTTTCACATCTACCGGATTATCTTTGCTGAATCCTTCTGTATCTCCACTTGTACTATCATCATTTCCTTGCCCGCATGCTGTTAATGCTAGACACCAAGTCCTGCTACGATTAGTTTAAATGATTGTTTCATGAACTCTCTCCACCTTTTCTTTTTATCTTCTTCTAGAATTTCTTGCGAGTATATTACCAAGCGACTGCAAACCTTGAACCATAACAATTAGCAGCACGACTGTAATCACCATAGTGGCATCGTCAAAACGTTGGTAGCCGTAAGTGATAGCTACATTTCCAATCCCACCAGCTCCGATAGCTCCAGCCATAGCGGTAGCACCAACGAGACCAATTGTTGCGGTTGTAATACTAAGAATTAATGAACCCTTTGCTTCCGGTAGTAGAAAGCGGAAGATAATTTGCGCTTTGGAGGCACCCATTGAATCAGCCGCTTCAATAATGCCAGGCTCCACTTCTAAAAGCGAGTTCTCAATTAACCGTGCAATGTATGGTGCAGCATACACAACAAGTGGTACAACAGCTGCCTCCATGCCAACAGCACTTCCAACAATAAGTCGGGTAAACGGAATAATAGCAACCATCAAGATAATAAATGGAATGGATCGCAAAACATTAATAATGGGATTTAATATATTAAACACCCAGGCACACTCAAGGATATGACCCTTACGTGTAACCACAAGCACAACCCCAAGCAAAATGCCTAAAATGGCTGAAAAAATTAACGATAGGAAAACCATATACAATGTTTCATATAAAGAGGTAAGCAAAATGTCCGTTGAAATATTTGGTCTAATGGACTCGGGTAAACTTTCAAGCATCTAGCTTCACCTCCGATACCAATAGTTCTTTCTCCTTAATAAATCGAAACGCAGATTCAAGTGATCCTGGATCTCCCTGCAACTCCACCGTTAAGCTACCGAAAGGGGTATCCTGGATCTCCGTTATGTTTCCAAACAATACATTAACATCAACATCAAAATTCCTAACAAGCTCAGACAAAAGCGGTTTACCTGATGATTCCCCAATAAATTCGATTTTGTAGATTTTAATTTGTTCAGACCCTTTTTCAAGGATTTTTCGTACACTTGCCGGTATTTGATCTTTAAATACAGATCGAACAAAATTTTTGGTTGTCTGGTGCTGTGGTTTAGAGAAGATATCAAGAACCGTTCCTTCTTCAATAATTCTTCCTTCTTCCATAACCGCAACCCGATCACAAATTTCTCGAATGACACCCATTTCGTGTGTGATGATTAAAATTGTTACGTTAAATTCCTCATTTACACGCTTTAAAAGCTGAAGAATCGAACTGGTCGTTTCCGGGTCTAAAGCAGATGTCGCTTCATCACATAGCAGGACAGCTGGATTAGATGCTAATGCACGGGCAATACCAATCCGTTGCTTTTGACCACCAGAAAGCTGTTCTGGGTAGCTATCTGCTTTATCTGATAGACCTACAAAATCCAGTAATTCTCTTACACGTTTTTTTAATTCTGCTTGTGGAGTTCGCACAAGACGTAAAGGAACTGCCACATTTTCAAACACTGTTTTAGACTGCAGTAAGTTAAAATGCTGAAAAATCATACCGATGTTGCGCTTAGCCTTCTGCAGTTCGCCACCCTTTAACAACGTTAAGCTTTGTCCATTCACAATCACTTCGCCATCTGTTGGTCGTTCTAGCAGATTAACACTGCGAATCAATGTACTTTTACCGGCACCACTAAAGCCAATGACGCCTGATATCTGTCCCTTATCAACTCGGAAGTTTACTTCATCAAGTGCTTTAACTTCTCGTTCTTTTGTTTTAAAAACTTTGCTTACATTTTTAAATTCAATCAATGGTCTACCCGCCTTCCGACTAAATATAACTACACACATAAACATACTTGGTTTTGAAACCGATATCATGCTCCAAACCCTAATTAAAAACTTAATAAAACGAAAAACCCTCCTATTCGTTTGAATAAGAGGGTTGAAATGGTTTAGTAAGTCATTCAGCTCTTATCATCCAGGAATTTAACCTGCAGGAATTAGCACCTTCCGCCGTGGCGGGGTTGCTGAAGCGTCATAGGGCCAGTCCCTCTGCTCCTCTTAATAAGAATATGTTGTTGTGTTAAAACAATAACAGATCACGCTGAATCTGACAAGAACTAATTATTTCCTATAGATAACTTATTGCTTCTTTTGGATACGCATTAAGTAGTTTCTTAAGTATCGGCTGATTGTTGTCATCCTGTGAAATGACTGCCTCTAAAATCAATCCACTATGCACTTGGCTTAGTGCTTTTTTCGGCAAAGTAATCGATATACTCTGCTTACTATCAATCGATTTAACCTCAACTCTATCTTCCTTCACATCTTGAATCTTATATAAACCGCCAACCGCTTCTGGATCAATCTCTTTTTGGAATTGCGGTAGTGAAAAACGCCCTGAATCCGTTGTAAAATTATAGACCTGAACAGCTTCAATTAAGGACGCTTCAAGCTCTGCACAAACAGCTGATGCATCAGTATGAATGGCAGTTCTATGCTTTTGATCCAACCACTTTGTGAACATTTTTATTGTACTTAGAAGATCCTTCACCTGTGTCTGACTGATCACCACATCTTCAAATAAATCAATTAACAGATGTTTTTTCCAAAATTCCTTGGTACAGTCTGACCAATCTTTTACCTTTTGCACTTCTAATGAGTAACGTATATTAAAAAGACTCATTCGGTATTTCCTTACCGTATTTGCGCCTTT
Source organism: Alkalicoccobacillus plakortidis (assembly GCF_023703085.1). Lineage (NCBI taxonomy): Bacteria > Bacillati > Bacillota > Bacilli > Caryophanales > Bacillaceae > Shouchella > Shouchella oshimensis. Next base: position 247,196 of record NZ_JAMQJY010000003.1, read on the forward strand.
TCCATCCGTTTTCTCCTTAAAAAAGCTAAGAATAGGATCGTGGTAAAAGGCATCGATCGAATCTGGACTAAAGCCTAGATCTTCATACGTGTTGATATCTTCTTTTTTGACTGACAAAAACTGATTATCATGATAATAAATTGGCTTTATGCTTGAGTCACGATTCTCTTGACCTGTAACAAATGGAGAAGGTGATAGCCCCGCATCTTTTCTAAATGGATTAATATCAAAAGTAAAGTCGATATCATTATATTTAGCAATCACTTGATCATACAAATTAAATTCAATTTGTTTAAACCAACGATCTGCTTCTTCAAATTGACCATGATCAATTAGTTGATAAATACTATTCTGACCTAGTGCTGGGATAGGTTGATCTAAGTCCATATCCTTAGCACGCTGTGCATAAAGCGGGAAATATTCAGGCGCTTCTCCTGTCATTTGCATCAAGTTATTTGAAAATGCCATTCCACTGCCCAATTTGCCGCTGGTTGATTCTTTAACGTCTCCCACAAATTGAGGATAATCATTTAATAAATCTCGGAATTGTACAGCCTTCTCTTTCTTATAAGTGATGTACTTTAAGCTATCATTAGTAAATTCGAGAGTCGCAACAGCTTCTGCCATTAATACTTCACTCTCTATAATACTATCCTTGTACACTGCCCAGTTTTCCGCTTGAGTTAAATGCTTGTGCTCCTCACGCCAATCATATACAACAAACTCATCCTTATCTCTAAGTAAGGTTGCAAACGACTGAACATCTGTAACAGGCGCTTCAAAAGTAATTAGAGCATTTGACTGTTGATTTTCCAAGTCAGGTCTCTGTTCCTTCTCTAAAAGCGATCCTAAAACTTCAGGGAAATATTGAATCAATACATCTACAACTGCGATATCATGTTCAGTTGCCAGCTGATTCACTTTTTCTACGCTACGGTCAACATGATCCGGCCCTTGAAAGATTCGAATTCCATTAAATAATGGTGTATCTCCAAAAAATTCAACAAGCCCTAGCGTTCCATACCAAGGTCTGAAGGTCGGAAGGTTCTCGGTATCCTTAGCCATTTTAAATGTCTCTTCCGTAAAGACATCAAGGAAAACAACCTGATTATTCTCTTCATTTACAGCTTGAACAATTCTTGGTTTAAGAGTACTCCATTGTTCTGCTAAGTTTTTTTCATCCGCTTGCAGCCTATATGCTTCTTCTTTCAAAAACCAATCAATCCCGGTTAAGCCGTTTTTATGGATTTGAAAGAAATTAAGCCAGAAATTAACGTACCCTTCTTCAATCTGTTCAGGCACAAGCTTTTTAGAGCGCTGATGAAACTCTGATTGTAGCTTTAAAAATTCATTATATGTAATCTGTTTATCCATAAAAGCTTGTAGCTTTTTTGTCAGCTGATGTTTTTGTTGCGCAATACGTTCTTCACGAGCTTGATTGATATCTATTACCTGCTGCTTGTTCATACAGCATTTCTTATATTTTTTTCCGCTGCCACACGGGCACGGTTCATTTCTGCCAGCAATCATTTCCATATTTACACCTCTATTAACCTTTGTCAGCTTATAATGTAACATAGGTTCGAGGGTTTCTGTTGAAAAATACATATTGGTTATTATTAGAAAATCTAAATGGCGCAAAGGATTAAAAGTTGGATCGATTAAAATTCATCAAGCTGTGGTAGGTTTTACTAAGACGAATCCATGCTATAACAAGACAAATCGGGCTCTTACTTTATTAAGATGAAATATGATTTTATTAAGATCAGAACCTCCTTGCCAAGCGCATCACTCATTCCATTAAGACCAGAACCTCTTCACCAAGCTTCTCCCATACTCATCAAGAACAATTCTTCTCCAAGCAAGACGCGCTCACAACACATAAAAAAAAAACGAAATGGACATTTCGCCCATCTCGCCATCACATTCTATGGTAGATGAAATTCTACCGTTCCACCATCGCGGTCAAACCAACCATAAAAGGCCCAGTTATCATATCCGCCATCACCATTATTTACAAACGTTCCTTCCTCAAATGCCCATACTCCATATACCGCACCATCATAAGTGAAGGTGTCAAAATAGTGGACGCCACTATAGCTTGATTCATCATAGTCATTACTCAAATTCAGCACCATTACATTTAGACTGTAATCCGTGTGAAACGATACAGTTTCACGTGCAGCTTTGACAAAACCGCCTCGATTATCAGCTGTTTTTATGGTTTCAGAAATACTGTCAAAAATCGCTACCGGGTCGATTGTAATATCGACATTCGGTGCCTTAGCCTGTGCTTGCTGCTCTAGGGCTTGTCCCTTCTCTTCATCCGACAACTCTTGCACTGCTGGTTCCTCTGCCTTTGCTACATTGCCATGTGCTCCATAACTTGGGATCGCAATTGTCATCCCAAGAATCGCTGCTCCTGCCACGGTGCTCATCACTTTTGATCTGGTCTTCTTCATTGTTTCTCCTCCTGTTATGGTTTTTTTGTTGTACACAGGTTACAATACCCCGCTCCAACTCTCCAAAACTTGGGAAATAACCGATTTAATTTTGCCAAACTTCATCATTTTTTTACCATTCATAAATGAAGGACCCCTTTTGAACTAAGCTTCCATCCAATACGCATGCGTGATTGCGTACATTTGGGAAATGCATTAATAAAACCTTCTTTTGTGGACACAATAAGCACTATCTTGAGTGATTAAATTAAAAGGAGGCAGTATCTATGGGATTTATATGGAGTTTAATTATTGGCGGATTAATTGGATGGGCAGCTTGGAGCTATTACAGGAAAAGGCGTTCCATTTGGAATTATTGGTAACATCATTGCCGGTTTTATTGGTGCAAACCTTGGTGTATGGTTACTTGGAAGCTTGGGGCCATCACTCGGTGGGTTCGCATTACTACCTGCTTTAATTGGAGCGATTATCCTTGTGTTAATTGTAAGCTTAATTCTTAGGTCAACCAGAAAAAAATAATCACCAAAAAAGCTATCCCATCAGACTAAAGGGATAGCTCCTTTTTATTAGGCGTGTTGCTCCATTCTTTTAAAATGCTGAACAAGATTATTAAAAGCTTCTGGCTCCTCTAAAAAAGGAAAGTGATTACTTACTTTAAAAACCACGAGCTTTGAGTTCGGTAACTTTTCGTCGATATGTTCTGAGCATGCAAGCGGGCACTGCTTATCATGTCTGCCACAACTAATAATAGCAGGTATTTGAACCCTTTCTAGTTGCTCAAAGAGATCAAACGTAGGTAGCTCTTGATAGGAAAAAAAATCAAGCCTACTAGCTACCACTTTGCCGCTGCTTGGTTTAGAAAAATAGTCTTCATAGTTCTCTGGTTTGTAGAGCGACATTTCAGTCCATTCTCTACCCGCTGCCTTCCTTTGATCAGGAGAAGATTCAGTGGATTTGATGATATCCAACAATTCAAGTAAACGTGGGTTAAGCGGGTTTATTTTGCTATACATACTATCTGGGTGTCTCATGTATTCATGACTTGCGGCCCCTGCATTAATAAGAACCTTTTGTAAGGATTCCGGGAAATGAATAGCGTACACCAAACCTAACATCGCCCCTGTTGAGTGACCGGCAAAGCTCCAATAATTAATTTTTAAGGCTTCGCGTATCGCTTCAAGATCACGAGTACTCTGCTCCATACTTAACTCATCATCCGCGCTAGCCCTGCATGAATTTCCTGCATTGCGCAAATTGATTAAATACACACTAAAATGTGACGTAAAAGGGTCAGCAAAATATGTTCCTTTTTCGTTAAATTCACTATATAAATGCGTGACACAGAGAGGTTCTCCCTCTCCCTTTTTAAACAGTTCAAATGTACCTGTCTCAGTCTCTACTAACTGCTGCTTCCACATTATTATCCCTCCACTATGCCTTTTTCACAGCATCAAGTATAAGCGATGGAAATTCAGGAACCTCCCCTTGATTCCTTGGATCGTACTTGGAGGATCTAAAAATAACTCCATGCTCTCCTGCCCAATTCTGTTTATGAAAGCGACCTTGCTCATCAAAGTACTCTAGCAATTTCACTTCAAAACCAGCCTCTTCAAACAGTTTTTGTAAAGTTTTGTATGTATACACAATTTTATGATCATAAGCAGGATGATCCCGAGGACCGGGTCCACCGACCTGTATAACTTGTTGATATTGCTCATTTGGAAACAAACCGTCCGGGACAGCACAGCGAAAATATCCTCCAGGCTTGGAGATAGTGCAAGGCATGTTTGGCAGCACAAAGACCCTCATCATATGTTAGATGCTCCCAAACATGCTCTGCAAGCAGTGCAGTTATTGATTCTTTTTCAAACTGATTACTCCAAGCTTGTTGAATTAAGGATATCCAATTCGGGTTCCTCCGTATGAAGCCAGCCTGGATTGTTGTTATATCCACCGGCTCCAATGACTACCTTCAACTCTTTATCCATAAGACGCACCCTCCGACTCTATCTAGTTGCGAAATCCAAACCACACACTCCAACGGTCCTTTTCGATAATCTGTCCATTGTCCGGTAGACGTACAGAAATATAATCCACAAGTTCGTTTAGTTGTTCATCACTCAGCTCATGCAAAATCGTCCGCCCTCTTCTTGACTGTAGATCCTCTTTAAGCTCTTTAAATGAATCATAAATTGAACGTGTCTCCCATAGCGGCAGCATCTCCACACGATTAAACCCAGCTTCAACTAAAGCCGAACGCACTTCTTCATCTGAAAAACGACGCTGTTTCTCCGTTTCAGCTAAAAAAGGAAAACACTCAAACAAATACCCTCTAATATGCGTAGAAGATCCTTGCAGCAAACAATCCTCAGGTGTTCGATCCTGAACAATGAACACACCATCTTCAGCCGAGAGTGCCCGTGATACTTCATCAAAATTCGCATCTAGTCCTGATAAATGATGGATGACAGCCCGCTCAAGCACCACATCGAGACTATGATCAGTTACTGGCTTCAAATCCTCACAATCAGCATAGTCATAGCTGATTTTTTCATCTGACGTTTTCGCTTCTGCCGCTTCCAACATTCGAACAGAAGAATCCAAACCCAAAACCGATGCAGGGCCTTGCTCCGACATCATCCGCGTGTAAATTCCACCACCACAGCCAATGTCCGCTACTTTTTTATCCGTTAAATCAACCTTAGACTGAATAAGACGAATCCAATCATCATGCGCAATCCGCTCAGCATACGTATACTTATTTTCCAATTGGTCGAATTGATTTTTCATTTACATTCACCCCTTTTCATTACCACTTCTCTATAAAGTACTCTTTTTCCTGCTATTAACATTTTTTAATCTAGTTATAATAGAAAGAAAATAGATGGGGGCTACCTATGACCAAAATAGGAAAGTTTGTGATCTTTGTTGTTGGTATGTTTCTATTTTTATCTGCATGTCAGACCGAAACAAATGCTTCCATAACGCTAGGAAAGGATCCTAAAATCTCCCCTCCGATTTTAAACGTTATTATTGGCGAAGAAACAATTGGAACCACAAGTGGAGCTTATTGTTGGACTGAAGAAGTTAGTCGCAATCACGAAGTAAGCGAATGTACAGATACGGAAGACCCTGTAGTAATAGAAAAAGCGAAAGAAGGAGAACCACCAGCTTTCCCCCGTTGGATCTGCAGCGGATCTTGAGTTCTCCATCTCTGACCAAGCCAACAAGTGTATCGCTGACCGTTCAGACACGAACTGATGGAACCGAGCAAGACGTCACGTTAGCCGATCAGACATTTAATCTTCCGCAAGAACCCGATGATTATATCTATCGCGTATCGGTGAATTGGGAAAAAGGCGATACCAGCCATGCTTTTATCATAAGAGTGGAATAATTCGTTTAAACAAACGTTTGATTAAGAATTTGGTGAGGGGATTAGTCTTATCAAGAGGAATATGATTTCTACAATGGTGGGTAGTGTCTTTAGTAAGTAGCAAGCTATGTTAACAAGAGACATTCCTTTTAGACTAAGACGGATCTAATAGATGTAACACACTACAAAGAACGATGTTTCATTTACCAAGGAACTCTGTTGTCATACCAAGACCTACATTCTTCAATCGATCCTCTCTAGGCGAAACAAACAACTAAAATATTGTTTGTTTCGCTTTTTTACTTTATGTTAAGTTTATACCCTCAAAAGTGCTAACCAATTGGGAATCACTCTATCCTGGTTACTAATAGGCTTAGTCATGTGTGCTTGCTCCGCTTCTCTATGATACTTCGCTCTTTTATCCTGTGAGACCTGTTTATAAAAATCTAGCATCATGCACCTCCAGATGTTTTCGCTAAAGGGATTGTTCTCTTAAAGCTAGAGAGCTGTGACCGATTTTTATATATTAATACGAGTGCTAGCAGTGATAAGACCGCTGTGCTTAAAAAAGCTAACTGCACACTTATCCAGTCCAATGAAAAAGTGAATGTCAGAAGCAACAAAACCCTCATCGCCATTCCGACTGCTTCAAAAATACCATTCACTCGTCCAATTCGATCATTCGGGATAGTCGCCATCATGATGTTTTGCTTACAGATTCTGCTCCCTGCATTACCAAGACCATGAAAGACCTGCAAAATAAGAAAGATCTGGACGATTGGAACAAGCGCAACTAAAAACAAAGATGCTGTATAGATCGCGACAGATCCTACTGCTGCGATCCAAGGCCCAAAACGAGCAAAAACGATTGAAATAAGAATGCCAGCACAGATTGCACCGATTGAATAAAACATATTCGTAAATCCATAAATAGAGGCATCCGCTTGCAAGGTATTATTTATATAAATTGGTCTTAGATAATTCCCTATCATAAGTGTTAGGAACGGGATCATTAACGCAAATATACTTAAGCATAACTGCAAGTTGTTTTTTATAAAGGTTAAGCCCGCATTGCCTTCCTTGATATGGTTTACTGAGTGAAGCTCAACCTTAACGTTTCCTTGATTTGGAAGCTTCCAAATCAGTAGTAAACTAATTATGCTACTGACAACAACGAGAAAAAGAACCTGTGATGGGGCGATAATTTGAAAAAGCAAACCTGCTATGCCACCCGCAACCATACTCGCAGACTGTGATTGGACCTCTAATAGACCGTTTAATCGGTTGTGTTTGTTTTTATCAAACAATTGTTGGACAAAAGCCATTAAATTAGGAAAGTGAACACCGTAATATGCAACAGAGGTAATGTATAAAATGATTAATTGCCAAGTATGCAGACCATTGTTTATTAGGCCGAAGAGCGCAATCGGTGTAACAATGACCAACACGAACAATTGATTTAATTGGAAAATCAGCTTTCGTGAGATTCGATCAATCATCACACCAATATACGGTGATCCAATAAATAGCATGATGGTTGTAGCAATCATCACAAGACCAAGTAGTTTTTCCCCTTGCTGTCTGTCTACAAGTAACCAAGCGATCCCAAGACTTAAGATTCCCATGCCAACAGAGGCAAATAGATTTGATGCAATTAACAGGAATACTCTTCGGTCTTTCAATACTGAATCCAATTTACTGCAATCCTCTGGTATTCATCAGCACCACGCGCCAACCATCTGGATCTTCAATTGTTATCGCCAACTTCCTCCAATAAGGGTTTTCAGGTTCAACTTCTGGATAGCCCATTTGATGTAACCTTTCTGCCACTCGCTTCATTTCCACTAGATCCAGCATATAAAAAACAAGTAGGTTATCTTTAGTTGGAGCAGGACAAGGGCTACCATAGATATGTTGTGTGAATTCTAAGTGGTATGAAGTGTCAGGCAGACCGTACATCACCCCATCGTAGCCGTCGTGATTTTGAAACCCACCAATTCGCTTTAATCCAAGTCCTTCTTCATAAAAATGAATGACATTATCCAATTGATCTGTTGGTCGTGCAAAACGCATTTGTATCGCTTTCATTGATTTATTCCTCCCTATTTATCAAGCTCTGACTTCACTTTAGCACTAGGAAGACTAGGTCAAGAAGCTACATATGATGGATCTTCTCTCAGCCTTTTGATGTAGGAAGGTTTTGATTTTGGTATAGCTTTTTCCATCTGGATGTCTCTTGTTAAGATATAAAAATGTCCATTTATATTCCTATTTTCAAAAGCAATTGCTTGTAAACGCAGTTAGGTCTTGCTAAAACTGAGATTACTCTTAATAACATCCGCTTAGCTCTTAGTCCTAGGGCTTGGATCTTGATGAAGTATGATTTGTTCTTGGTGTTAGCTTAATTTCTCTTGATATGACCCTCAATCACTTGCTATAGCAAAGATTCGAGTCAAATAGCAAGAAACAGCGAAGTTTACCAAGAACCCCGCCACCTCCAACCACAAAAAAGCAGCCACCAAAATTTCGATGCCCACTTTTTTGTCCGTTATATGTATTATCTAAACAATGAAAACCACAACGGAACAGTTGTTACTTCAAATTCATCCGTTGTACACGAGGACTCCGGGGAAAATACTGAGTCTTCCATTTCGCTATATATCGCATCATCAATATTATTTGTAAATCCAGCCTGATCAAAACAAGCAGGAGCGCTATATTCATTCAATGTATAGTCGATAATGACGGTTTGATCATCTGGAGAATCTACTTCTCTTGGGATGACAAATCCTATTATAATGATAACTAAACTAATAAATACACCGATTAACCGAGCGATTTTTTTTCATACGAACTTTTCTCCTTTTACATTTTATAAAACGGTTGGTTTAGCAACACCTGCTTGAATAGCAAACAAGGCGGCCTGGGTTCTGTCCTGCAACTCAAGCTTTGATAATAAATTTGAAACATGCGTTTTCACTGTTTTTTCAGAGATGAAGAGGGTTTCTGCTATCTCTTTGTTGCTTTGTCCTGTACTGATTTCTTTCAAAACGTCTATTTCTCGCTCTGTTAAGGTCGCGAGTCTTTTTTTAGTGGTATCCTCTGAAACATGAGAAAGAACATGCTTCATCACTTGTGGATGGAGTTTACTTTCTCCTTTGTGCACCGCTTTAATCGTTTCAACAAGCTCCTCTGGCTCTACATCTTTAAGCTGATAGCCAGCAGCACCTGCTTGTAAGGCCGGTATAACATAATCCTGATCTGAGAAACTAGTCACTATGAGAATACGAGCGTTTGGCCATCTCTTAAGTAATTGCGCGGTTGCATCAATACCATTCATAACTGGCATATCCACATCCATTAAAACAACATCAGGCAAAAATCGTTCATACATCGTGATTGCTTCTTGCCCATTCGTTGCCTCACCCACGATCTCAATCTCAGGAATAGCCTCAAAAAAATAGATTAAACCCTTTCGAACCATTTGGTGATCATCTACAATTAATAGCTTCATAACTCGCCTCCCGTTTCTCGCGGAATGTTAATCTCCCATCGAGTTCCTTCGCCCTTTTTAGACAATAAAACAGCTTTCCCTTGAAGGCTCTCTGCTCGTGAACGGATGCTTTTGAGGCCTAATGAACCTGACCGAACGCTATCAAATCCTACACCGTCATCTGAAATAATAAGCTGTCTATGTTGATCTGTTAACTGGATAGAGATATGTATGGCAGAGGTACCTGCGTGTTTTTTTGTATTATTTATTGCTTCTTGCGCAATCCTGTATATCTCTTTTTGTTCATATTCAGTGAAATTGACACGACCAGTAACAGATAACTGCACATCCACCCCTATTAAATCTCCATACCGACAAATAGAAGATGATAAACTACTTTCTCCCCCATCATTTTTCCGCACTTGAATAACTTCTTTTAATTCACGGAGAGCCTCTTGTACTATGTCTCCTAGACTATTAAGTTGATCTTTCGTTTTTTCATCCGTTAGTCTAAGAGATACTCCTTTTAGACGCAGCTGTAATGAAAACAATAATTGATTAACTGAATCATGCAAGTCATTTGCAAGTTGCTGTCGTTCTTCCCGCCGAGTTAATGATTCTTCCAATTCAAGCAAGCGTTGTCTTTCTTTAAAAAGGTGGAGATGTTCTATTAATTGAGTGATTAGCTCCTCACTGAACGTGTGCGAACCATAAATCTTTACAGTTGGCTTATCGAATTCCACTCCATCAAAATCAAAGGTATTCTTTATCTCCTGCACTAGTTCTTCATCAGAACTTTGAGAAGAGATGGTATGTAAATGCTGTAGAAAGGCACTTAATTGACTGAACTCCTCAGCACGCTTAGATTCAAGTTCAAACAGCTGAACCCGATTAATGGCTGTGCCAATCTGGTAACCTATTGTTTCTAACAAATTTAATTCATCATCTTGAAAATGTAACTTTCCAGGCGAAGCTATATTTAAAATTCCAAGCGGTCTCTCTCCAAGCTAGGATAGGAATCGTTGCATGATGAGTAATATGATTTGTGTCGCCCCAGTCCTTTTCTACAGCTCGCTCCAAACGCTGACATTCCAACATATTCACTGCGTTTGCAAGTGCACCCTTCATAAATTGATTTTTGCACAGCAGCCTCCCTTTTTTAATGGACCACAGTCCTCTCGCGAAAGCCCTGCTGGAACTCCAGATTTTGCGGCAAGTGTATGCCTGCCTCGCTCATCCACTAAAAAAATCCACCCACTTGTAAAACCTGTGATGTTTAAAACCTTAGTTAAAACGGGTGTAAGCATAGAGGTCACATCGGTTCCCTCATTTAGTGTCTTAGAGATTTCTTTTAACGCGCGAAGAATATCCACATACGGGACCTCCTTCCACTTTTTTCTTAGTGTATCATATTTAGTCGTTCGTTTAATGAGTGAAAACAAACGTTTCTTTATATGGACGATCTCCCTCTTCACCCGATGTCCAAAGTACGTCAATTTCAATTTGTTTTGCTTTTTTTGTGACGGAGAGTGCTGAATGAACAGCTTTTCCATCCAATTTTGTGAGGTCGACTGCTCTTTGCTCATCTAATATGGCTAGTCCATACCTTACATTTGTTTTGGCTTCATCCCGATAAGCACGAACCATAACTGAACCAAGCTGTCCTGACTTATTTTGAATCTCTAGTTCATAGGTATCAAATTTCTTTGGATCTGGTTTTTCTAATCTAGAGTCGTTTTTTGCTTCCTTGATTGATACCGTCCAGTGTTCGGATTCTTTCACCTGTGGAAGCTCATCAAAAGTTAACGCTTGTGTTCTCATCGTTAAAACACCAAATGTCAGTAGAACCGATAACAAACCGACGATCCATACACGGTGAGTTCTCATAGCACGTCACTCCTTTTCCATAGTTTTTGCAAAAGAATCTTAGAATATCCAGAAAAAACGACAAAAAAAGAGACACCTTTCAAGGCATCCCTTTTCCAATATATGTATGATCTATTTTAGGCAGTTGTATAGTATGTAGCTTAGCAAATTTTTAAATATAAGTCTATATTTTTTTCTGATTTTAACTCAGAATAATTGTATACATAGGAGGCGATACAATGAGCGATTCATTTCAAGAGGAATATCAGGTGCTACAGCAGAAGTTGCGTCAAATTCATTCTTATGGCGAAACACTTGAAGCCATGCCCAGGTACCGTGGAGATGACTTTAACGAACAGGTTCTAGAAGACAGCCGCGAAAGACAACGACAGATCATAAAAAAAGCGAGCCAAGAACCTTACTTCGGCCGCCTAGATTTTAAAGAGTACTCTCAAGAAGAATCAACACCCTTATATATTGGAAAAGCCGGCGTTCACGATGAAAAAACGGGAGACGTTTTAGTGGTGGATTGGCGTGCTCCTGTATCTAGTCTTTTCTATGCTTTTTCAGGCAGTGAGGAGGATGTGTACTACGTCGCACCAGAAGGAGTGGTTGATGGAACCATCGGGTTAAAACGGAACATAATGATTCGAGAGCAAGAGTTGCAACGTGTTGTAGATAGCTACAAGCAAGGGGAGTCAACAAGTAGTGGTGGCGATGAATTTTTATTGTATAAACTAGGTGAACAAAAGGATAATCGCCTACAAGATATTGTTTCGACAATTCAAGGGGAGCAAAACGAAATCATTCGCCACCCTCAAAATAAAGCAGTCATCATTCAAGGAGTTGCGGGAAGTGGAAAAACCACCGTTGCTCTGCACCGACTTGCCTATCTACTGTACGAGTACCGGGAACAGATACAAGCAGAAAACATGATCATCTTTGCCCCAAATGCCATGTTCCTTGATTATATTTCACAGGTTCTGCCTGAGTTAGGGGTAGGACATATCCGACAGACGACATTTCATGAGTGGGCCATCCAGACGCTCGATGATCCGGCTATTCAAATAGCAAGCCAAACACATAAGCTACAGAAACGATTTGAGCAAACCGAATCTACTCTTGATCAAGCCACTCAGTACAAAGGATCTGTTGCTTTTAAGCAATGTATCGAGCAGGAATTGCTGGAAATTGAAGAAGGCTCTTTTCCTACTGAAGACTTTCAAGCTTGGCATGGAGCAACTCTCTCATCTGAAACGTTAGCTAAGTGGCGTACAATCGACTTTCGAGACTCCCCCGTTCGAGTAAAACATGAAAGAATCAAAGCGCGAATGAAGCGCTGGATTGAAATCGAAGTCAAACAGCAATTTTTAGATAAAAAAGAACAGCAAGAGCTGCGCAAAGACACAATGGCTAAGCTACGAACGTTTTTAGCAAGAATTAAAAAAAGAACACCGTTTCAGCTTTATAAGCAAATCCTTAAAAATAATGAGATGTCGCTTCAGGAGAATATGGTGGAACCAGAAGACCTTGCCCCTCTTCTCCATATTCATCATAGATGGATTGGACTCGATAAGGAAAAACGCTTTGACCATGTTGTCATTGATGAAGCACAGGATTTTTCACCCTATCAAATTGCCGTTCTACAAGAACAAACCAGAGGGCAATCCTTCACGATCCTAGGTGACTTATCTCAGGGCATTCACAGCGTTCAGGGGATTGATCAATGGTCTTCCTTTGAACATCTCTTTGGTGAAAGAAAAACGGCTTATTTTGAGATGAATAAAAGCTACCGATCTACGTATGAGATTATTGAGTGCGCAAACCATATTCTAAAGCAGTTTCCACAGCGTAGGGTTATGGCAGAGCCTGTTTTTCGTAGTGGGGAACCTGTGTCTATTCGTCAAGTTGAGCAGGAGGATATGAAGCAGGAAGTACAAGGCTGGATAACTACCATGCAGAATGAAGGATTCCAGACAATTGCCGTGATAGGAAGAACTCATGATCAATGTTCAATCATGTATGAGAAACTAAGTGAAGATAACAAAGAGCTTACCTTTATTCAGGCAGAGGATGATGCCTATAAAGGGGGAACCTCGATTTTACCCGTCTATCTCTCAAAAGGTCTGGAGTTTCGATGCCGTTTTATTACTTGAGGTGGATCAGCATAGCTATCAACACATTCCAGAGCATATAAAACTTCTCTATGTTGGAGCAACGAGAGCACTTCACCGACTAGAGATGTTCTATGCAGGTGAGATTACACCTCTTCTAAAAGACTATTCAGTGAGCCAGTAGCTTGTAGCGGAGAAGGTAGCTCTATGTACCTCTCCGCCCCATTCTAATACTATAAGGAGTAACCAACTAGATATGATAGATTTAACTTTGTTACAGAACTCTATTCCAGCTATACAGCATGCTACTACATTAGAAAAAATACACAAAGGATTTTCACCTGATCACAAATACATCGTTCATTTTCATCATCAACCATCACTTATTTTAAGAGTCGGTAGCTCAGGGACTATGGATGACCGGAGAAAAGAAGCGAATCTCTTGCTTTCTCTACATGATAAAGGCGTGCGTTGTCCTAAACCAATCGACAGTGGACACCTTCTTTCGTTAGACCATTTCTACCATCTCTATTCGTATATAGATGGAGATGATGCAGAGACTACTTTACCTCAGTTATCCAAAAACGATCAGTATCAAATCGGTTTAGTAGCCGGAAGAGAACTCGCTCTTATGCATACGGTATCAGCTCCAGAATCCATAGCCTCATGGGAGGAAAGAGCACTAATCAAACATACTAACTATCTAGCTAGCTATCATTCGAGCGGAGTAAAACTGCAAGATGATCAGAAGTTGATCGATTTTATTGAAGCAAACAAACATTTTCTAAAAAACCGTCCTAATCAATTTCAGCATGATGATTTCCACCTGAATAATATCATGATTAAGGACAGCCATTACTCTGGAGCGATTGATTTTAATGGGTATGATTGGGGAGATCCGTATCATGATTTTGTCAAAATCGCCCTTTTCTCAAGACAAACCAGTATCCCTTTTTCAATTGGACAAATCCATGGATACTTTAATCATCAGATCCCAGAAACGTTTTGGACTCTCTATTCTATTTACACAGCTATGACTGTTTTTTCATCAATCGTTTGGTCTTTACGCGTTGCACCGGAACAATTTGATGAGATGCTCGGCAGACTTCACACTGTGCTTCGTGACCATCATTCATTTGATCAAGTTGCACCCTCTTGGTTTACAAGAAATGTTCAAGCGTTCCTCTAAGATCGTCTACGGCGACGAATATACCAAATCACTACGAGAATTGCGATGACAGCAATCGCCACATACGCAATATCTGAATAGACAGCCATATAACCTAGTACGTCTTCCCATGATTCGCCAAGCCTTGCTCCTAGCAGAACCAGTATCGTATTCCAAATAATTGTCCCTAGTGTTGTAAACAACAAAAATAGGAAAAACGGCATGTTCGACATGCCTGCTGGAATGGAGATGAGGCTTCGAATTAAGGGTATCATTCGACAGAAAAATACAGTCCAGATCCCGTAGCGGTCAAACCACGCATCCGCCTTATAGAGATCCTCTCGTTTTAGTCGGAGGATTGGTCCAAACCGATCAATGATTTTCTCTAGTTTTGCTACATCAAGAAGTAGTCCAACTCCATACAAAACCGCTGCACCAATGACAGAACCAAGCGTCGAGGCGATAATGACTCCCGTTACTGATAAGTTTGTAGTTGTTGTCATAAAGCCGCCAAACGTCAAAATAACCTCTGATGGGATCGGAGGAAACAGATTTTCTAGAGCAATCATAAGAAATACTCCGAAATAGCCATACTCCTCCATAAAAGTCATAATCCACTCTTCCACCACATGACTTCCTTTCCAAGCTAGATTTCAATTACTAACTTGAAAATAGCAGACTCACATATTTATAGCTAGCTATTTTTTTGAGCGATGATAACACCAAGTAAGCCCGATGGCAATCTACCACCGGGCTTACTCAAGACTTATACGTTTGCTGTTTGATCCATTCTTTTTGCTTTCATAACAAAATATGCAATGGAACCACTGTAAAAACAACAAAGATTCCAGCTAGTACTAACAAATCACTCACCATTGAACCGCCGAGAGTAATCGCCTGACGATAGGCGTCAATGGAATATGTCATTGGTAGGAATGGATGAATCGCTTGGAAAAATCCATTTGAAAGCTGAATCGGGAACGTTCCTCCAGCTCCTCCGAGCTGAAAAATCATAAGAATTAACATCATAAAACTTCCCGGTGGCCCAAATAAAATGTTAAAGAATTGGATCAAAGCCATAAAAGCAATCGATGTCACTAAAGCTACTAGTAGTGTGGCCCCAACGCTTTGTGGCTCAAGACCAACGATCCATACCATAACCGCAACTAATACACTAGCTTGCAGCAATGAAACAAGGAAATGAATCGAGAACTTACTCAACCACCATTTAATCCCTGATGTTGGATATTCAGCAGGCTCCTTAATTGGAAACAGTAAGCAATAAATAACCGCTCCAATAAATAACGCAACTGACATCATATATGGAGCCATTCCATATCCGTAGTTGGGAAGTTCAGAAACTTGAGTCTCTGATAGTTCAGTTGGAGCAGAGAACATCCCTGCATTATCATCTTCTGAATGAATATCCCTTACTTCTTCGGCTCCCTCAGCTAGCTTATCAGCTAGCTCCTGCGAGCCATCAACAAGCTGAACAGAACCATCCTTTAACTCATGAGCGCCATCATTTAATTGACCTGCCCCGTCAGCTAGGTCATTTAATCCTCCGTTTAAAGAATGAAGGCCGTCTTGGATCTGTGGAAGTCCTTCCGCAAGAGAATTTGCTCCTTCTTCCAACGCATTTCCGTTTTCATCGAGCTGCTGTGCACCAAGCCGCAAGTTCAGGTCCACTCTCTGCAAGCTCGCTCGAACCAGCAGATAGCTCATCGCCTTTACCTGCCAACTCTCCTGCTCCACCTGTAAGGTCGCCTGACTTCTCATTTAATGTTTGAGAACCGCAGCAAGCTCAGCTCCCTTATCTGCAAGCATCTCTGTGCCACTCGTTAATTCACCTGATTTCGAGCTCAGTTCATCTGCACCTGAAGACAACTGCTCAGCTGCACCATTAAGTTGATCAACGCCTTCTGTATATTGATTAATTCCATCTTCTAGTGCAACTGCTCCCTCGTTTAGACTAGCAACACCGCCTGCCGCCTGCTCGGACCGTTCAGCAAAAGTTGATAAGCCATCCGTTAGCTGCTTGCTACCATCATGAGCTGAACCGATTCCACCAGAAAGCTGCGCCACAGCACCTTGAAGGCGTTCTGCTCCCTCACCTACAATACCTGATTCAAGATCTGCATAACCATTTTGGAGCTCGCCTGCCCCTTGAACCAATTGGTCGAAACGATCTATTGCATCTGGGATAGCCTTTGTTGCCTCGTTAACAGACCCAAGCTTCTCGTTTAGTTCACCGACTGCTGTTTTTAATCCAGCTATACTTTCATTTACTGCAGCTGTATCTGCTTCAGTAGATTGATTGCCTTGAGCCGCCTCAACCTCACTTAATAGTGTTTCTTTTTGTTCATCAGATAGATCTGCACTACTATTCGCAATTACATTTTGAATCTCAGTGTCATTAGACGTTTTGCGTTCTAGTACCTGTTGATTAAGAGAAGCTATTTTCTCAGATAAGTCATCAAGTGCTGAACCAATTGAAGAGTTCAAATCTTGATTGCTCACATTTTCACTTAATTGATTTAACGAATCCTGAATCTGTTTGAGACCTTGAACCAACTCTGCTGATTTTTCTGTTGATCCTTCTAGTTTCTCAGCTAATCCATTTACTTTCTCTTCAAGACTTGAACTACCTTCATCTAGCACGGCAAGTCCATCTGATAACTCAGATCCTTTTTCAGCGAGTGTAGAGGCACCTTCATTTAATTGAGAGATACCTGGCTCCAACTCTTGCAGTCCCTCTGCAAGCTGGGTACTTCCGCCTCTCAAATCTTCGTTATTACCAGCAAGCTCTTTGGCACCTGCTTTTTGTTCTGTTAATCCATCTCGTAATTGTTCAACACCATCTGTATACTGCTTCACACCATCATTTAATTGACCAGCACTGGATGTATACTGCTGGACTCCTTCATTCAAATCGTTGACACCAGCTGCAAACTGTTCGACACCGTTATACAACGTGCCAACTCCAGATACATATTGCTGAACGCCATTATTTAAGTCGTTTGCTCCAAGCTGTATATTGCTGCAAGCCTGAGTTCAGACTACCTACACCTTCTGTATAAGAATGAATGCCTTCAGCAAGATCTGACGCCCCACTTGCTGCAGTTCCGACATTCACCTCTAGCTTTTCTCCGCCTTCTTCAGCAGAGTTAGCCCCATCTTGAAAGGTCACGGTGCTATCGGCAATCTTTTGAAGATTATCTTCGAGTTTTTGATTACCATCCTTTAATTCGGTTGCACCATCAGACCCGTCCTGAAAACCGTCTCCAACCTCATCAAGTTTTGTGAACATTGTCTCTGCATATTCCTTCGTGACGGTTTCAGCAATTTCCTGATTAAGCTCTTTAGCGGCTGATTCACTAATTTTCTGCGCGATGTAATTTTGACCGCCACTTGTATAATACTCAAGGTTCATTTTTTGTGGATGATCATCTAACACAGTTGAAGCATGTTCTGAAAAGGTATCTGGGATGACTACAACCATGTAATAATCACCGTTCTCTAACCCTTCCATCGCTTCATCACGATTTGGCATATGCCAATCCAAACTGTCATTATCCTCGAGATTTTCTATCAGATCCTGCCCAATTTGTAATGTTTCCCCTTCATACTCAACTGCCTGATCTTCATTTACAATCGCAACTGGTAACTGATCTGCATTACCATAGGGGTCCCAAGAGCTAGCAAGAAAAATTCCTGCATACATACTAGGTATAATCAGTAACGCTAATACAACCACAAGCAATTTTCTATTTGTTAAGAGCTTCTTCCACTCTGCTTTTATCATATTCATCTTGCATCGCCTTTCCCTTCAGTAGAACTAACTTCCTTTGCTATTGATTGATTCCAATCATATAGAGCCAAATTTTCAAAACCAGTGATCTCAGACAGCATTTCTTTTAGAGGAAATTTGGCTAACTCGTTTCGATAGCTGCTTTGAGCACTTAAAAAGGATTCTTGAAAAACCTTTTCCCCTATTTCCGTAACTTTTGACTCAGGGAACGTTCGCTGAAACAATCCATCCAATTGAAGAAAATCCTCTGTCCCCTCAATCGCATCAAAAAGGTCCAATGCTGTAACATCCTCAATTGGACGAGCTAGTGTAAATCCACCATTTGTCCCTGACACAGATTTAATCAAATTGTGCACTACAAGCTTTCTCATTACCTTTTTTAAATAGGAAGAAGACACATGTAATCGACTACTGATCACGTCACTTTTAACTGGCTGACCTTCTACCTGTGTCGCAAGAATCACCAGAATACATGCTGCCTGCTCCACTCCACCTTTAAGCTTCATCTATTTATCACACCTCATTAAAGACTTTAATTGTACATAATGGATAAAAAATGTCCATGACTGGAGTATACTCCGGTCATTACGGCATTGCAAGGGTCAAATTTTAAAAAATGGGGGAAAGAAGCTTGGGCAGAAGTATACGGATAACTTATAAAGACAAACGCAGTTCAGTTTTTATGATAGTTATGTCCAGCCCATTCCTATAATCCTCATAATTACTGCCAAGCTAGTTGCTACTTCTCGCATCATTGTCATCATTTCCTCAATTGCTCCTTCTCTCTCTTTATTCTTGTGAGAAACAACGTACGTAGAAATACGTGATGCACTTTGAATATCTTCTGCCTTGATAGCTCCTGTAGTTAGTTCTTTTTCAATATAAAAATAAGGTAAAAGAGCTTTGCCTATGCCGCTGATTGCACACTGTTTGATGGCTTCTGTACTCCAGAATTCAAGTTTATCTTTGCTTTGCCATCCTCGACTTTTTACGAGATCATCCATGATACTTCTGTAGCTGCACTCTCCTTCTGTGTATAAAAGAGCGTCGTTCTCTTTTTCCAAATCAGCTCCTGCAATCATCATTCTCTCCTGTTTCAATTCCTCTATATATAGATTGTGATCTATCCAGTTGTCCTTCTCTAAAATGATTGCCAAGTCTAATTCGCCACTTTGGAACTGGCTATTTAGATCCTGATAATGGACCGAACGCAGTATCAACTTTACTTTCGGATGCATTTTCTTAAATCGAGCTAAAATATCTGGCATTCTCGCAATAATTAAAGACTCAGATGCACCAATTCGTAACTCTCCTGTTAACTGATCCTTATCTTGCAAAATTCCTTTAGCCTCCACATACTTTGCAGTGATTTCTTTTGCATATGGAAGGAATGTATGACCATGTTCCGTTAATACAATCTTACTCCCTAAGCGGTCAAAAAGCCGTTTTCCTAATTCATTTTCTAGATCCTTTATATGGTTTGTGACAGACGACTGTGCGTACCCTAATTCATCTGCCGCTTTCTTAAAACCATTTCTCTGAACAATCGTTATAAATGTTACTAGGTGTCGTAACTCCATATGTCCTCCATTATTCGTTTTAGTGAACTCTTTTATCTATATTATTCATTTTACTGATATCGATTATAGACGTAAACTAAAGAAAAAAAGGAGTGTACAAATGAATCTACTTACAATCTACTCAAGCAGTCGTAGAAATGGAAATTCTGAGCAACTAGCCAAACGAGTAACTGAAAACATAAACACCACAGAGATTTTTCTAACTGATCATGCTTTTAAACCTATTATAGATCAACGCCATTTGGGAAAAGACTTCGATCCGGTTCATGATGGATACAAAGAGTTACTAGAAACCTTTTTAAAATTTGATACGTACCTTTTTGCTGTCCCTGTTTATTGGTTCAGCATGCAAGCCCAAGCTAAAGATCTTCTTCGATCGCTGGTCACAGTACATGCGAGATCCACAACTTAACTTTAAAGAACAAGTGTCAGGGAAAAAGGTCTATCTTGTTATTACGGCTAATGATGAGCCTCTTGAAGACATCATGGCTCCACTCATTCAGCAGTTCAGGTTAATCTGTGATTTTATTGGGTTAGAATTAGTAGAAATCATTATTGGAAAAGGGAATAAGCCAGGAGACATACAGCACGATGCGCTTGCCCTAAAACAAGCAGCTGAATTAAACAGAACATTACGAAGATGAATCACAAAAAAGGCAAAACAAACGAGTAACATCGTCTGTTTTGCCTTTTTGTTCGTTATTAGCCTAGATAAGCTGCAAGCATCCACGTATGCTTGTCTAGCTCTGCCTTAAGCGCAATAAACATATCTGCTGTTGACTCATCTTCTGCTTGTTCTGCAGCTTGGATAACAGCTTCCGCATGTTTGGATACTGCGTTAAAGTCCTTTTCAATAGAGGCAACCATATCGCGTGCTGTCTCTTGTCCTGTCGCTTCCTCCACGTTTGAAGTTGCTAAAAATTCCTTCATTGTAGCAATTGGTTTACCTTTAATCGCCAGAATTCGCTCAGCAATCTCATCTACATGGGCTCCTGCTTCGTTATAAAATTCTTCAAATTTAGCATGTAGTGTAAAGAAGTCGGCTCCTTTTACATTCCAATGAAAATTATGAAGTTTTGTATACAGCACATTCCAGTCTGCAAGCTGTTGGTTTAGTTCGTTTACTACGGTTTGATTGGTCATATTCGTAACACGCTCCTTCATTTGTATAACTATATTATATATCATTTAATAAGAGATATCAAATAATAATAATTATAAATAAGGATTTATTTTTCAAAGTAAATGGAAGAGTGCAGACTACATCCTTCGTTAAATTGCGATCTGCACATTGGACATGAATATTCACTCAATAAGTAGTCATGAATAGTTAATTCGCTTTTACAAACTCCACAGAGAATCGCCTTTTCATCAAATTCTTCTTTTGGCCAAACGACAATTTGATGGTCCTCATGAGTTTGATGACATTGATAACACGGATAGTAGCTTCCACAGCATTTAAATTTAATTGCGATGATGTCTTTATCCGTATGATAGTGGACACATCGTGTTTGATCATCCATTAAAGAACCTTTCACCTTTTTCATTATTTACCTCTTTTCCTTAGACTATAAACAGGAATCTTACTATGTTTTTTGCACGAATTATCTTATTTATCTTGCAATTCTATGTATTTCTATTTATTATATTGGAATGCCTACAAGACAACAATCGACAAATTTCTTGCAAACTAGCAGAATGAGAAGGGATCCCTATTCATGAAACGTATTGGTCAAAAATCATTAATCATCATCGAAAAAATAGGGAACAAACTTCCTGAGCCTTTAACTATTTTTCTACTTTTAATTGGACTATTATTCCTAACATCAACTGTTTTCCAATTAGCCGGCGTTACGGTCATTCATCCAAGTACGATGGAGGAAACAGCAATTAAGGGGCTTCTTAGTAGCGAAGGTATTGCTTACATCGTTACTTCCCTCGTCTCAAACTTTGTACAGTTCACCCCACTTGGGATTGTCATCACGATGATGCTTGGGATTGGATTGGCTGAACGGGTCGGTTTACTTGAAACATTCATTAAAAAAATGATGTTATCTGCACCAGTATGGTTAATTCCATATATGATCTTTTTTGCCGGGAACTTCGCTACTGTGGCAACTGATTCCGCCTTTCTTATCGTACCGCCTCTTGCAGGAATTATCTATTATTCTCTTAAAATGAATCCCCTGGTTGGAATTATTACTGGCTTTGCAGGTGTTTCCAGCGGATATGCTACTGGTATTTTAATTACAGCTAATGAACCGCTACTCGCAGGAATTACAAATGAGGCCATTGCCATATTGGGTAGTGATGTATCGGTCAGCCCAATCAGTAACTATTATTTTATGGTGGCCGGTGTAATCATTTGTACCCTTATTGGTGGAACGATTAGCCGCAAAATAACTGAACCTAGACTTGGACTCTATCAAGGAGAACAAAAAGAAGAAGTTAAACCTGTAACTAAAGAAGAAACAGCTGCTTTAAAGACTACTGGAATTGTCGCAGCCATTTATGTTGCTCTATTGTTACTCGCACTTATGATTCCAAACAGTCCTTTGCGAAATGAAAACGGTGGACTGCTACCTTCACCGTTATTAGATGGACTCGTTACGTTCCTTCTTGTATTCTTCTTTATCATTGGATTAACGTACGGAATAAAAATGAAGCGAATTAGCAGTATAAATGATGTTGGTAGGTTCATGGGTGAATCTGTCAGTAGTATGAAAAATTTTATTGTACTTGTCTTTTTTATTGCACAGTTCACGGCATTTTTCCAATGGACAGGAATTGGATTATGGCTCTCTGTAGCAGGCGCCCAGACGTTAACGACTTTTGGTTTCACTGGAATTGGCGCAATCATTTGCTTTATCATCTTCACTTCTCTAATTAATATGGTGATATCTAGTGGGTCTGGTCTGTGGGCAATTTTTGCTCCTATATTTATCCCGATGTTCATGCAACTAGGCTACCATCCTGGCTTTATACAGATGGCTTATCGTATTGGTGACTCATCGACTAGCATGATCTCACCCCTGCTTCCATATATGGTTGTAATATTAGAATTTCTACGTAGATGGGATAAGAAAATGGCACTTGGAACACTAATTTCCTATACTCTCCCTTATTCCATTGCTATACTAATCGGAATGATTATATTATTTGTAGCATTTTATTTGCTAGGTATCCCAATTGGACCTGATGTAGACGTTCGTTTACAATAATAGATTTTCAGGAGGTTACTCAACAATGAGTATTAAAGCGATCGACACTATCGTTCAAGAGCAGCAGCAACAATCCATTGATACATTGTTCACGCTTCTGAAACAAGAAAGCATCAGTACGCAGAATAAGGGTATGCGTGAATGTGCCGCTCTCATGCAAGATCTGATGAGAGAGATTGGCATTGATCCGGTATTACACGAAACAAAAGGACATCCCATTTTATATGGTGAGCTGAAATCAGAGAATGCATCTGCTCCAACTATTTTATTATACGGTCACTATGATGTTCAGCCTCCTGATCCACTAGATCACTGGCACAGTCCGCCATTTGAACCGACGATTCGCGACGGGCGTATCTATGCACGAGGAGCCGGTGATAATAAAGGACAAATTGTCGCTCAGCTATTGGGTGTAAAGGCGTATCTAGAGGTCTTTAAGTCCCTACCTGTTAATCTTAAATTTGTCATTGAGGGCGAAGAAGAGATGGGTAGCGTACACTTACCAGACTTTGTTCAAGAACATAAACAGATGCTAAAAGCTGACCTTGTTTATACTGCAGATGGTCCCTCTCATAACAGTGGTCTTCCATTGGTTTTGCTTGGTGTACGCGGTATGCTTGCGCTCGAGATTGAGGTTGAGGGAGCAGCATTTGATAATCACTCAGGTAACACAGGAAACATCGTGCCTAACCCAGCATGGGAACTGATGGAATTACTACAAACCATGCGCGATCAAGATGGACGCGTTCTGATAGATGGCTTTTATGATCACATTCGTCCTTCCACCCCAGAGGAAGATAAGCTACTTGAAGAGCTCCCATTTAACGCCAAAGAAGTCGGTGAAAAAATCGGGTTTCCATCACTTGAATTGGATGGAGTCGGATACCATCGTAAATTAACAATGGAACCCACCTTCAACATCTTTGGACTTAAAAGCGGCTACCTGGATGAAGGCGTCAAAACCATCACTCCATCAAAAGCTAGCGTAAAGATTGATACACGACTTGTCGTTGACCAGAATCCAAAGGATATCTTTGAAAAAATTAAACGACATGTGAAAGCACATCACCCTACAGCAAAGGTTCGCTTCTTAGGTTCGATGGATCCATCTCGAACGCCGGTTGATACTGAGATTGTGCAAAAAGCCATTAGTGGCATTAGAGACGCCTATAACCAAGAACCACTCATTCAACCGAGTCTTGGCGGTTCACTTCCTGATTATGTGTGGACAAACATACTAGAGGCTCCCTCTATGCTGATGCCTTATGCAAATTTCGATCAACGTAATCACTCACCAAATGAAAATATTGCAGTCGAAAACTTCTTGAATGGCATCAGCTGTACAGCCCATGTTATTCATGAATTAGGGAAATAAAAGGAAAAGCGCAGGAGTGAGTATCCCTGCGCTTTTTTCGTGTTATTGATGTGGGTGTGGTTGGCTCCGAGCTTCAGCCCCGTTATTCAGAAGTCTTCCCCTCTTCAGCTTCTGCTAAATACTTGAGCACAGATAACTTATTTGTCCAAAATTGATCAAAGTATGAGAGCCATTCTTGTAAGTCAGCTAATGGTTCAGGCTGCAGCTGATACCTTTTTTCCCGACCTACCTTTTCTCCCTTAATCAATCCCGCTTCTGACAGAATAAATAAGTGCTTTGCTACAGCTGTTCTAGTCATGTCAAAATGACTAGTAATGTCAGCAATAGGTCTCTGTTTTTCTGATAATAGCCTTAGAACCTCTCTTCTGGTCGGATCAGCTATGGCTTGAAAAACATCATATTTTTTTGCGGTTTGTGTCATTATTGCTCCACGACTTTCTTAAGTCGAGCAACAATGCCATTCCATCCTCCATTCATTCTGTCGCGTATAATTGCACTCTTTTCGTTTGCCTTTCCAATAGTCGCTTCTGCTTCCTTCCAGCCACTATGGATGATTGTGAATTCAGTACCTCCGTCAATTACTTTGAGGTCAAATGTTACGATCAAGCCATCTGTATCCCATGTGAAAGAAAGCTTATTTGGCTCGTCTACCTTTATCACTTTGCACGGAGAAGGACCGAATGGTGATTGTAAGTGAAACTCGTGTCCCTCTATTGCTTCAAAATCATTCGGCATGAACCATGATTCTATTCCTGAAGCGGTTGAGGCAAACTCCCATACTCTTTGAATAGGCGCATCTATTTGTATCGTTTTTTTGATATCTTTAACAGTCATTGGTAAGCTCCTTTATCTTTCATACGTTGAAAATATCATATAACACCTTTTGGTTTCATTTCAAGCATTATTCTTAATACTTTAGTCTCTGTTTATGTATCAACCTATTTTAACCTCAAATTTCCCTTCCATTCGTTTGTAATCGATTCAATATGTTAGATTTTCCATCTCATAGAATGATGCTTTAACACGTACCTGATCTTGTATGTAGACTTGTTTACCACCCTCACGATGTTAATAAAACCTCATATAATAAGCCTTTTATCTCTCTGCCTAACTCAATATTACTTTATTCTTAATTTTCTAAATAGTACTGTTTTCTACTTATTTTTTAGCTATGATACTTCTATCAACGAGATTTACATAAAAAAGAAAAATAATAGGAAGAGGTGACGATTTAGCAAGAAAAAAATAACTAAAAGGAGAAAAGTGCATGCCAAATAACATGAAAGTTAGACAATTCATTTCCATTTTCTTAACGATGTTGTTTATTTTCACTTTATTGATTCCTCATCAGACGTTAGCACAATCGGCTAGTACGTCTGTTTTTGATTCTGCACAGGCAAGCTCTGAGAAGATCAGTGAACGTCTGTATGAAGAATTTGAAAAAGAGGAATACGTTACCTTTCTATTAAAATTTAAAGAGCAAGTAGATACTGCGGAGGTAGCAGCAAATGTGGCTTGGACTCAGCAGGCGCAAAATGCTTCAGCCTCGCAAATGAAATTACTTGAGCGTTCGGCCATTGTTTCGAGCCTGCGTGCGACAAGTATTGATAGCCAAAAGGAGGTTACAGCTTTTCTTGAGAAGGAGTTAGAAGCAGATCGTATTAAAGACTTCGAATCCTTCTTTATTGTTAATGGAATGGCTGTGACTGGTACAAAAGAAGTCATGGAAAAACTAGCTACTCGACCTGAAGTAGGGAAAGTACTTCCTAATGAATTGAGACAGCTAAATCCAACTGAACAGACATCAGCAGAAACACCTGAAGCAGCAGCTGATTCTGATATTGAATGGAATATAGGTCATATTGGAGCACCATCAGTGTGGGAACAAGGTATTGATGGAAGCGGAATTATCGTTGCCTCTATCGATACAGGTGTTCAGTGGGATCATCCGGGTCTAGTGGAGCAATATCGTGGATATGATCCAGCTAATCCTGATAGTCCTACCCACGATTTCAACTGGTTTGATGCTACTGCGGGCGAAAACGTCCCTTATGACGATGATGGTCATGGTACACATGTCACCGGAACAATGGTTGGGGTTGAGCCAGACGGATCTAATGCAGTAGGTGTGGCACCTGGAGCCGAGTGGATTGGGGTAAAAGCCTTCACGGATATCGGTGGAACAGATGCTGACTTGCTTGCTGCTGGTGAGTGGATAATCGCTCCGACCGATGCAGACGGCAATCCCCAAGCCAGAGAAAGCACCCGATATTGTTAATAACTCATGGGGTGGTGGTCCTGGACTAGATGAATGGTACCGTCCAATGGTTGAAAACTGGAGAGCAGCTAATATCTTCCCAGAATTTTCGGCTGGAAATACCAACTTTTTTAATCCAGGTGGACCAGGTTCAGTTGCAAATCCAGCAAATTATCCAGAGTCATTTGCAACAGGAGCAACTGATATTAATGACAACTTAGCAGGATTCTCACTTAGAGGTCCATCTCCATACGAAGAGATCAAACCAGAAATTGCCGCACCAGGAGTGAACATTCGCTCTACCGTTCCTGGAAGTGGATACGAAGGCGGTTGGAATGGAACCTCAATGGCAGGCCCACACGTCGCTGCGGTCGCTGCCTTACTTTTACAAGCTAATGCATCTCTCACTGTTGATGATTTAGAAGAGGTCCTTACTTCTACTGCGATTCCATTAACAGATGATGAGTATCCAGAATCACCGAACAATGGCTTTGGTCATGGTTTGGTTAATGCTTATGATGCTGTAGCATCTGTTTTAGATGGTATTGGTACAGTGGCAGGAAGTGTTACAAAAGATGGTGAAGACACAGAACCTCCAACATTTGAGCACGAGCCAGTAACTGAAGGGTATGCTTGGAACTGATATTCCATTAACAGTTACAGCAACAGATGATATTGGTGTAACTGGGGTTGAATTAAGCTTCCGTACAGCTGATGAATGGACATCCGTTGAGGCGACTCAGGTAGATGGAAACCATTTATCCGGTACATACGCAGCAACAATTCCAGGCGAAGCAGTTGATGGAGAATCCATTGAATACAAATGGACGATTACTGACTTCGGTGAAAATGCAACAGAATCCGATATCTATGAAATTTCTATTTTACCTGCAATTGGTATTGGTTACGAAGAAGACTTTGCAACAAAACCAGATGGCTTGGTATTCATTTGGCTCTAATGATGTTTGGGAGTGGGGTGAGCCTCAATCCGGTCCTGGTGAAGCTCTAACGGGTGACCACGTGTATGCTACAAATCTATCTGGAGATCATCCTAACAATGCCAATATGACACTTGTTATGCCTCCAATCGATTTAGATGATGGCGAAGCATATTTGCAATTTACCCATTGGCACGAGCTAGAGAACAACTATGATTTTGCCCATGTCTTTATCTCAACAGATGGCCAAGCGTGGGAAGCACTTGAACGTTTTAACGGTGCAACAGCCGATTGGATTGAAACAGAGATTGATCTATCTGATTATGCTGGACAACGCATCTATCTTGGATTTAACGTCACAACTGATATCTCAATAACAAATGAAGGTTGGTTTTTGGACCAAGTGACGTTGAGTGGCGAGTCAACATCGCCTACGTACTCACCTGGTGTTGAACCTCCAAACCATACCTACTTTAATCGCAATCTCGAAAAAGAAAACATAGATCCAGATAAGATTCAACCTGAGCAAACATCAGTTAAAAAACCTGCAGTATCTAAAAATGAGCCTGCGATTGAACTAGCAGCGCTTCCAGTACAAGCTACTGTTAACGTATTGGAAAGTGGCCGTTCTGTACAAACAAACCCTGCTGACGGTAGCTACCAACTTAAACACGCACCTGGTGATTTCACACTACGTGCAGATGCCTACGGATTCCAATCCGAAGAGCAGACCGTTACAGTTGAAGCAGACGAAACAACATCAGCTCATTTTACTCTTACTGAAATTGCTGAAGGTACCGTTACCGGTGTCGTTAGTAATGATGCAACAGGTGAGCCAATTGTTGGAGCAACCGTCACATTACTTGAAGATGGTCATGTTGCTCCTGTTCAATCAAACGAACAAGGTGAGTATGAGTTAACAGCGTATGAAGGATCGTATACGCTACAGTTTACAGCCCCAAGCTTCTACAGCAAAACGTTAGAAGTGACGATTGAAGGAGACGGAACCGTAACTCATGATGTAGCATTGGAACCATTTATCGGATATGAAGGTGAAATTGGTTACGACGATGGGACAGCTGAAAATGCACGTGTATTCTTTGAAGCTGGCAATGGCTGGGCCGTAAGAATGTCACTTGCTGAAGGCGAAGATCGTGCACTTCTTACAGGAGGCCTATTCCGATTCTGGGACGAGGAATGGCCAGTACCTGGAGGAACAGATTTTAAGGTAGCTGTCTATGACGCAAGTGGATCAAATGGAACACCTGGAAAACAAATCGCAGGTCCTATTGATGCCACAGCAGAGCGTGATGGTGGTTGGACTGACGTAGATCTTTCTGGGGAAGGAATTATGGTTGAAGGAGACTTCTATTTAGTCTACATCCAAGCTGCTGCCAACCCTAATGCTCCTGGACTTGCAACAGATGAAGATGGTCCATTTGCAGACAGAAGCTGGAGTTTGTTGGGGGAAGCTGGGCCAAAACCCCGGCTGAAGAAGGAAACTATATGATTCGTGCAAAAGTAAACTATGAATTAAGTGCACCAACGATTACCTCTCCTGAGGATGGAACGTTCACGAACGAAGAAGTTGTCACTGTTGAGGGTACGTCCTCCGCAACAACAGACATCACGATTTACAATAATGGTGAAGATGCCGGCTCAACAACAACTGACGAATCAGGTGGGTTCACCGCTGATATTAATCTTTCAGAAGGTGAAAACGAATTAACCGCTGCTACCGTAACCGATTCAGGAGAGAGCGATGCATCTGAAGCCGTCACGGTGATTCTAGATCAAACGAACCCAGAGCTTGAGATCACTGAACCAATCGATGGATCTAAAACAAATCGTGAAACAGTAACTGTGAAAGGAACCGCGACCGATGATTACCTTGATACTGTCACTGTAAATGGTCAAGAAGCAAGCTTAGATGAAGATGGAAACTTTAGCAAACGAATTCTCCTTGATAATGGAAGCAACGACATCGAAGTGATTGCAACAGACAAAGCCGGAAATGAAACCTCCGAGCAACTCACAATCGATGTAAAATTTGATGCCCCGGTCATTGAGAATTTAAAACCGGATGAAGATAAAGAGCTCAAATCAGGTGAATCCGTCAAAATTGAATTCACAAGTGAAGAAGATCTTGATGCAACCTTTATCATCCGCATGCCATTAACCAACAATACCTCCAATGCAAACGAACTACCAATTCGCGAAGAAAGCGATGGCACGTACGTGGGCTACTGGACAGCTACTTCCAATGTAGAAGTGGAAGGTGCTCAAATCGAAGTCATTGTCCGTGACGACTACGGCAACGAAACACGCGAAGTCGCACCGGCGAAAATGAATGTGAATGTAGAAGAATAAAACGAACCCCCAAGCGAGACGATATGTCTTGCTTGGGGGTATTTTATCACCCAACCTCAAACTCAACCGACACCTTCTCTTCCCCATTTACAATTATGGTCAGCTGATGCAAACCGGGGTGGTGCTTACGCGTTGAGAGATCTTCAAAGGCATGCGTGCGAGAATAGGATTTTGTTTCGTTTTTCTGGATAGATGTTTCTGAGAGCTTAAATACTTTACGTGTTCTATTCCCCCGCGCTTTTACATAATCAATGGCATAATCCACACGTAGCTTCGTACCAACTTCGGAATATAAATCAAATGAGAAATCTACTCTCTCACCAACTTTTATAGAAGCCGTTTTGAACTCAAATTCTTGGATATGTAAATTGTGGCTGTTTTCATAGCCAAATAGAGCAAGAACCTGCTTATCTCCTTTTTTCAGTAAGCTACGACTAGCATGCTTAATAATCCAATCTGTATCCACACTTTCTCCGTACCAATTGTTGGCTATCTCAATAAACAAATCGGGGTGAGTTTTTGTGATGTCATTTAAGCTGTTTGCAACACTTCGGCGGACATATAAGGATTCGTCCTCTTTAAGTTTTTCGAGTATCGGTAAAATGGGAGTAGGGTCTTGTTTAAAAGTCGGCACAGAAATGCCCCACGGTAACCGAGGACGGCTTCCTTCACTCGCAAGCCTTCTCACATGCTCATTCGAACTTTCTGCCCATATTTCGGATTGGCTAATCATCCGCTCAGTATCTTGGATAAAATAAGGACGAACGGCGAATTCTGCTGTTGAATACTCCGTTAGTATCTCCAGAGCATCAATTGATTCCTCCCAAAACTCTAGTCCATAGCACTGAACAAAATCAGGAAACACGATGCCGGCCAGACCACTGTAGCTTGGTGCTACTTGAACGAGAATCTTCAAAGCTTCGGGGTATGAAGCAGGAAGAGTTTCGTGTAAAGCCTCCGTAATTCGTCGCTTTCTCTCCATTAATTCTAATGCTTGCCAGTCGGGTTGTAGAATCAACCTGCTGCATGCTTCAGCGTCAAATTCAAGGTTTACACTTTTGATATCAGCTGTCAGTTTTTGCACATAGGCCTCATTATAAATGGCTTTTAACGGTTCCATATCATACTCACCCACCTATCTAAGATCATTTCTACTTCCATTATAGGAGAATGTACGTTCGCTAACAAGTCTTATTCTTTTTGTCCTTTTTTTCTAAAGAAAACAACAGCCGTTACAGCTCCAATACTAATGATGCCAGCCCAAATAGGAGTTTTTAAAAATGGATCAGATTCCGGTTTGGTAGGTGTCATTCCTTGAACATCATATTCAAGATCATCAAAGGAACCCGTTCGACTGCAGAGATCCAATTTATAATGACCTAATGCTGTTTGATCTGTATATATTAATAGCATCTGGTTCACTTCAAATCCGCGATTCCATTCGGAACCTTTTACTTTAACTGTCTCTGTTACGTTTCCCTTATACACGTCTTCTACATCAATGGTGTACGAATGCGAATTGGCTTTGATCACCGTTCCACTAAACACAGCTGCAGCGTCATCAAACGCTTCATTCGCAGTCGTTTCCACACAACTAAGTGCATTAGCATCATTTAAAGCAAGCACATTAAACAAAACAGTTAGCATGATAATACTAAACGTACTTTTTTTGAACATGCTTGTTCAACCCCTCATATGTTAGATACTATCATTATATGATAGACATGCTAATATATGGGGGTTATTTTCCTCACTAAGATGCTTTAATCCCATCAACAATTGCTTTAGCCGCCTTGCCTTGATAATCCTCTGTTTTTAACAAACTCGCATCTTTTTCATTTGAGACAAAACCCGTTTCTACCAGTACGGAGGGCATGCTCGTATACTTTAATACATAGAAATCTGCCGAGAACACTCCACGATTTTTGTTCCCCGTTGAAAGAACAAGCTGCTCTTGAATGGATTTTGCTACCTGCTTCCCTTTGCTACTTCCTTGATAATAAAAGGTTTCAACACCACTCGCCGCAGCATCTGCATATCCATTTGCGTGAATACTGACAAACAAGTCTGCAGACCAATCATTTGACATCAACGCCCGATCCTCCAACGTAACAAACATATCCGCTTCTCGAGTCATAAGCACTTCGAAACCCTCCTCTTTAAGCAACTCCTTCACTTTATTCGCAATAGAAAGCGCAACAACTTTTTCATAGAGACCATTTCCAACTGCTCCTGGATCCTTTCCACCATGCCCCGCATCGATTACGATTCGATTAAACTCCAACAGTTCAGACTTAACTTCCGACTTTGGAGGTGAAGGCTGCTCCTGCTTTTCTGGTGTTCTGGCGGTTTTCATTAAGTAGGCTGTACTGACAAATCCGAGCTCTCCCTTATACGTCATTTGCCCCCAACCATTTCCTACATCAATATATTCAATTCTCTCTCCTGGCGAAAGACTACCAATAATAGCCGCTTCCTCACTTGGTGCTGCCCGCACATTTAACGAAACCTGTGTATCGACCTCCCCCATTTCAGCCGCCACTGATTCTTCATTCCAAGCCAAGTACCATAAGTATGATAAAAAGAATTGACACCCACATCTTCATTCCCTTACTCATTACCCAATCTCCCTTCTCTAGCTCGTCTAACTCTCATAATCTCTTTACTAGTTTTGACAAGTTACTAGAAAATAATCATGGATTGAGTAAAAAAGGATGGTGAAAGTGGATTTGGTGAGGCGTATTGTTTTGCATGGGGTCTCGATTTGATTCTGGAGGCTATCGTTTTACTTTGGGTTCCAACGTTTTGATTCGGGGTGCTATCGCTCTATTCCATCCTCCATTGCTCCAATTCCCTGGTCCATCGCTCCATTCCATCCTCCATTGCTCCAATCCCCTGTTCCATCGCTCCATTCCATCCTCTATTGCTCCAATCCCGCGGGCCATCGCTCCATTCCATCCTCTATTGCTCCAATTCCCTGGTCCATCGCTCCATTCCATCCTCCATTGCTCCAATCCCCTGGTCTATCGCTCCATTCCATCCTCTATTGCTCCAATCCCCTGATCCATCGCTCCATTCCATCCTCCATTGCTCCAATCCCCTGGTCTATCGCTCCATTCCATCCTCCATTGCTCCAATTCCCTAGTCCATCGCTCCATTCCATCCCCTCCCCAAAACATACACCTAAAAAAGCCCTCCACATTTGGAGGGCTGCTTTGTTTATTCTGCTGATAATACCGTTTTAAGTGTTTCTACATTTTTGTGCATAAGGGAGAAGTAGTCTTCTTCGTTTGCTACGTCTTCTGTCAAAGCCTCTAGTGGATATATGGTTAAGGCTTCTGCACCAATCTCATTTTGCACAACTTCTGCAACTGCTGGTGTGATATTTGGTTCAAATAATACATACTGAAGGTTGAGCTCTTCGGCATGTTCAATTGTTTGGACTAATTGGCTTTGTGATGGTTCGTTAGTCGGTGAAATACCGGCTATCCCAATTTGATTGAATCCATATCGGTTTTCCCAGTAACCATAACCGGCATGAGATACGATAAATGTATCTATCTCTGCATTATCAGCTACACTTTGAAACTCTGCATCTAGTTCTTCAAATTGTTCAACAAGCTTTTCAAAGTTCTCTGTAAAATAGGCTTCTTGGTCTGGCTTCAATTCAATTAATTGATCCTTAATATTTTCAGCCAATTCGATAGACAGGATTGGATCCAAGCCAAACGTGTGGATCAAATTCGCCATGACTGTGTCCGTGGTCATCACTTTCATGGTCATCAATCGTAATTGTGACAGGTGCCGATTGTGCTAAAACTTCATGATCATCTCCAAATAGCTTAGCGACAATTTGTTCTCCATCCTCTGCCGTTCCTTCGTATTCAGCTGATCCATTGTCAGGAACAACCTCCCAAGCTTCTTCGTCCTCTGCATCTGCCCCTGCTTCAAGTGTATACCAATGCCAATGATCAGAGTTGGCATCTTCTGGAGCGGTAGCTGTTAAATGAACATGATCTCCTGAGTGGTAATGATCTGAAATTCCTTCTATTTCAACAGTCTCTGGAGCTTCCCCTGCGTGATCGTGATCATGGTCGTGGTCTTCGCTGTGATCATCACCATGGTCATGATCTTCTTCTTCGTGACTATGATCATCTTCTTCCCCATGATCGTGCTCGTGACTGTGGTCGTGGTCATGACTATCTGGGATCAAATCGACTCCGTCAGTAGCCTCAAGTGTTGCTACACCTTCTCCTTCTACTGCATTAACCACTTTATCAGCAAAGGCCTCCATGCCGGCCCCGCTGTAGAAAAACGCATCCGCACTTGCTACTTTGACCATTTCTGTTGGTGTTGGTTCATAGGTATGAGCATCGGAGCCCACTGGTACCATATTGGTTACATCCACATAGTCTCCACCAATTTTTTTAGTCCAGTCCTCTATCGGAAATATCGTTGTATAAATTTCTAATGCATCCTTTTCTTCCGCTTCTTCTCCTGAACCAGAAGAGCATGCGTTTAAAAACAACAACGCTGCTCCCGCCATCGCCAATCCCTTTTTCATTATCTGACTCCTTTTTCGTAACTATTACGATCTGTGTATAGAAGTCAGTATATCGGAATGATTCTTATTTGTAAATAAAGATTTTACGTTTTAGTATCTCTTTCGTTTGGCAGACGACTCAATTCCAAGCTCTCCACGGTATTTAGCTATTACTCTTCTTGATAGATCAACATCCTTTTGCTTATAAAGTGACACTAACTCTTGATCAGTTAGCGGATGATGTTTATCCTCATTTTGAATAAATTCTTTTAGCCATGCTTTTAAGGTTTGTTTAGAAATGGATTGATATCCAGATGAAAACATGGACTTAAGCTCAATTAGTCCTCTAGGAGTCTGTGCGTACTTATTTGACGTTGCTCTACTAACCGTTGATTCATGAACCCCCATTACAAGAGCGACCTCTTTTAATGTAAGCGAATTCAATTCTCCTTGTTTAGTAGCTAAAAAAGACTGCTTGGTGCACAGCAATTACTTCTGCCGCCCGTCGAATAGTCTGCTGTCTTTGTGTAAGACTCTGAATCAACCACTGCGCTTCTTGTGTTTTGGCTTTAGCGTAGTCTGCACACTCTCCGCCGCTATTCATTAATTGAGTTTTATATTCTTGATTCACCTTAATACTTCCAAGCAAAGAGTCTATTACTGTGACAACTGGTTCCCCATCATCGTTCATCATAATGGCGACATCTGCTGCAACAAAATGAGAGAGATCCTTTGAATAGCTCCGACCAGGATAAGGGTCAAGCTGTAGAATCAAATCATTCACTTTTTGAATGTCACTGACCTCCACTTGGTAATGCGCAGAGAGCTCCTTCCACTTTTTCGCTGCCAATTGTTCCATATGATTCGCCACAATCTGCTCGGCAAGCTCTGACTTTTCAGTAGATCTCTTTAATTGTAGTAGCAAACATTCTCCTAGATCCCTTGCTCCCACTCCTGCTGGCTCCATATCCTGAATCATTTGAATACAGGATTCTGCTAGCTGCACGGTGAGATCTTGCTCCGTACAAAACTCTTCAATCGAGATCATTAAATAGCCATTTTCATCAATTGAATCAATGACATACTGGAGATGT
This sequence comes from Alkalicoccobacillus plakortidis, assembly GCF_023703085.1. Taxonomy (NCBI): domain Bacteria; kingdom Bacillati; phylum Bacillota; class Bacilli; order Caryophanales; family Bacillaceae; genus Shouchella; species Shouchella oshimensis. The sequence goes on from NZ_JAMQJY010000003.1 coordinate 282,864, forward strand.
TCTCGATTCCTATCGTTTATCTGCATTTCAGACAATTGTTCAACTAATATATCTTGTAAACTTTTATTGGCCGGCTGGTTTTCAAGCGCCCGATGCTTAGCATCACTGGTGATTTTTTCGTGTTGATGGAATAATGGATGAGAGATAACCTTATCATTAAGTTCGATCAACGGATTTTCAAGTGCTTGCTCCTTTAGAAAATCTCGAATCTCCGCAGATGAAAATTGAAGTAGCTGAATAGCCTGCTTGAGTTCCTGTGTCATCACAAGGCTTGTGCTCTGCTGTAGAAATAATCCCATTTCCATAAGGCGGCCCCCTTTAAAAATCATCATATCATATAAAAGGTAGAGGAGGATTCTCTTGAAAGAGATCGTTGTGATTGCTCCATTTGACTTAAGCGCTAACCAAATTCAACGTTTAGAACAGTCCTTTAACCACCTTTCCTATCACGTGAAATTTTCAGAGACACAAATTCCGTACTCGAAAAACCTTGGCGCCATTACGTCTAAAACCGGGGCGATTGTTTCCAGAGGTGGATTAGGTGAATTACTAAAAAAACAAAGCGGCATACCATACATTCAAATTCCGATTACGCCCTTCGATTTGCTACGATCTATTACTCACGTGACAGATCTTGGTTACCAGAAGATAAAAGTCTTATTTTATGCCGGTATCTTTCATGATGCAGAATCGATTCGCAGTCAGTTTGACTCATCTCGTATAGAAGTAGAAACCTACCAAGAACCCACTTATGCAAAAGAACAAATTAGTCGTTATGCAATAGACAAAAGCGCTGATGCGATTATTGGAGACCGTTTAGCAACGGATACTGCAACCGAACTTGGCATTGCTTCTTTTCTAGTTAAGTCCGGGGAGGAAGCACTTGTTTTTGCGATTCAACAGGCTATAGAAACGCTTAACCTGCAAGTAGAAGAACAGGCAAAGACAAAAGAAATAGAATCTATTCTACAAGTTGTGCCACAAGCGGTGATAAGTCTTAACGCAAATAATGAAATTAAATTGTGTAACGAACAAGCTAAATCTTTGTTTCACGCATTAGATGTTCCTTTTGAAACATTAGCTTACTCTTCCGTTTTTAATAGTGAGGAATTAGGAGAACAGCTTCAAAAACAGGTTCCTCTACGAAATGCGTTAACCATGGTCAATGATGAACAAATGCTTGTAACCACAACACCAATTTTCTCAAATGATGTATATCAAGGAGCCATTCAGATCTTTGAACGGTTATCCGACATTCAATCTCTCGAACTAAAAATTCGGAAAGAGCTATATCAAAAAGGACTAACAGCTAAACATACATTTGAAGACATTGTATGCGTGAGCCCCAAAATGAAGAAGCAAATGAATGACGCAGCTGCATTTGCTCGGTCAGAGGGTACAGTTCTTTTGTATGGAGAAACCGGAACTGGAAAAGAGCTTTTTGCCCAGAGTATCCATCAAGCAAGTCACAGAAAACACAAACCATTTGTATCAATAAACTGCGGTGCATTAAATGAGCAGTTACTTGAAAGCGAATTATTTGGGTATGAAGAAGGAGCTTTCACTGGCGCTTTAAAAGGAGGTCGAGCTGGGTTATTTGAAATGGCTCATGAAGGAACCCTTTTTTTAGATGAGATTAATGAAATGTCACATGGCTTTCAGACTAAGTTGCTTCGCGTTTTGCAAGAGAACGAAGTGCGGCGAGTTGGTGGCATGCGGTATATCCCTGTTAATGTTCGAATTATTTGTGCGACCAATCAACCAATGGACAAGCTGATAACGGAAGGGAAATTTAAAGAAGATTTATTCTACCGAATTTCGACCTTAACAATCGACCTCCCTCCTTTACGAGAGAGGAAAGAGGATATTGTCCCTCTTGCCTTGCATTTCTTACAAATTGAAATGAAACGAGAGAATCGTTATTTACGTCTAAAGGATGGCGGAAACACACTTGAACCACTTACAACTGCTAATTGGTATGGAAATGCACGTGAGCTTCAAAATGTTGTGCAAAGGCTTGTCATTACGTATCCAGATCATGAGCTTACATCAGAAGGAGTTCGTTCATATGTGAAAAGTAAACCCGAGCCAGAGAATACGATACGTATTCCAATAGCTCAGTCTTTTAAAGAGATGGAAAGATCATTATGGACTTCCCTGTATCAGCAGTTTCAAGGAACAAAGCAGGAATTCTGTGAAGCCTATCAAATTAGTCCAACAACACTCTGGAGAAAACTTTCAAATTCGAAATAGGTATTTCATTTTTGAAATACAAAATACCCACAAACCTTAATTATGCTTCATTTTTGGGTTGGCACACTTTTTGCAAGAGGAGTAGTGAACCAAAAAAATAATGAGGTGATGTTGTTGAAGATTGTTAGTATTAAAGAGAAAGCCGTGCCAATTAGTAGCAGTATTCGTAATTCCTTTATTGATTTTAGTAAAATGAACGCCTCGATTGTCGCGATCCAAACCGATGTTATACGAGACGGGAAACCAGTCATAGGTTATGGATTTAATTCAAATGGCCGATATGCTCCATCAGGACTTTTACGTGAACGATTTATTCCGCGCTTACTTGAAGCTGCCCCTGAAGACATTACAAATAATGAGGGAACGAACTTAGATCCTCATAAAATTTTTAACGTACTCATGACCAATGAAAAACCGGGCGGTCATGGAGAACGAACTGTTGCAATTGGTACACTTGATATGGCAGTATGGGATGCCGTTGCTAAGATTGAAGGAGTTCCTTTATACAAGCTGCTCGCAGATCAATACGGGGATGGCACGATTGATGAGAAGGTATTTGTCTATGCAGCTGGTGGCTACTACATGCCAAATAAAGGCCTGATCGAATTACAAGATGAGATGAAGGGCTATCTCGAAGCGGGCTATACAAAAGTAAAAATGAAGGTTGGCGGTGACTCTATTGCAGAGGATGTCAGAAGAATCGAAGCCGTGCTGAAGGTTGTTGGCTCAGGAGACAATCTCCTAGTCGATGCTAATGGACGCTTTAACCTTAAAGAAGCCATCGCATTTGGAGAAGCTGTAAAAGACTATAAGCTCTATTGGTACGAAGAAGCAGGAGACCCACTGGATTATGAGCTGCAGGCAAAACTATCTGAAGTCTATCCTCATGCCATGGCAACAGGGGAGAATCTCTTCTCCCTACAAGACGCAACCAACCTTATCCGACATGGCGGCATGAACCCTAAAACGGACTTTTTACAATTTGATTGTGCCTTAAGCTATGGCCTGACCGAATATATGAGAATTCTAGAGATGCTAAAAGAAAATGGTTGGTCCTCCCGAAACTGTATCCCTCACGGCGGACATCAAATGTCTCTAAATATCGCCGCAGGACTTGGATTAGCCGGAAATGAATCTTACCCAGGTGTGTTCCAACCATTTGGTGGATTCGCCGATAACTATAAAGTCGAAAATGGGCACGTCGGCCTCCCTGACATCCCAGGCGTAGGATTTGAAGCCAAAGAAAACCTCTATACCCTTTTGAAGACACTGAACTAAGTGAAACGCTCCTGCTGATTTGGCAGGAGCTTTTTTTGATGGTTGGAGGGTTGAGGCGAGTTCCATCGTTTCAATTGAGCATCCATCGTTTTGATCCAGCCTTCTATCGTTTCACTTAAGCGTCTATCGTTTTGATTCAGCCTTCTATCGTTTCACTTGAGCATCCATTGTTTTGATCCGGCCTTCTATCGTTTCACTTGAGCATCCATCGTTTTGATTCAGCCTTCTATCGTTTCACTTGAGTTTCTATCGTTTTGATTCGGCCTTCTATCGTTTCACTTGAGCATCCATCGCTTTGATTCGGCCTTCTATCGTTTCACTTGAGCGTCTATCGTTTTGATTGCCTTCTATCGTTTCACTTGGGCGTCCATCGTTTTGATTCGGGCTTCCATCGTTTCACTTGAGCATCCATCGTTTTGATTCGACCTTCTATCGTTTCACTTGATCGTCTATCGCCCCAATCTGAACTCCACTCCGTCCACAAATCACCCACTCAACCCAGCCTCTTCCTTCGTCTCAGGCACAAAGGCTAGGAGAATTCCTCCAATGATAAACAGGAGAACCAGGCTGAAGACTCCAGTGCTTGAGCTCCCTGTTAACTGTGCAGTAACCGCCAAGAGCAACGGCCCCATTACAGCTGCAAATTTGCCGAAAATATTATAAAAACCAAAAAATTCATTCGCTCGATCCTTTGGAATAAGCTTCGCGTAGTAGGAGCGACTTAATGCTTGTATGCCTCCTTGTGAGGTCGCAACTAGCATCGCCAGTATCCAAAAGTCGACGGCCGTTTTTAAGAAATACGCGTAAATACACACAATGATATATACTCCGATTCCAACATACAGCATCCTTTTACCCGTAAATCGATTGGCAAGCCTTCCATACAAAATGGCAAAAGGCGCTGCTACAACCTGAGTCAAAAATAGGATTAATAACAGACTAGTAGCCGAAATACCCAGGTCACTTCCATACGCAGTGGACATTTTAATAATCGTGCCTACCCCATCAATATAAAAGAAATAAGCAAGTAGGAAGAGTACGAGTGATTTATAATGACGAATATCTTTTATCGTTTTACCTAATCGCTTAAAGCTTTTTATAATAGGTTTGGATTCTCTCTTAATAAAATGAATTTGCCTGACATGGCGAAGCATCGGAATGGTAAAAACAGCCCACCATATCGCCGTGATGACAAATGATATTTGACTTGCAGCTGTCATCGAAAGTGGGAGAATCTCCATTTGCGATAACATAATGATAATTATACAAACTAGAAAGGGAATCGCACTTCCAATATAGCCCCACCCATAACCGCGAGCGGAGAGATCATCCATCTTTTCCTCTTTAGTTACATCAACTAAAAACGCATCGTAAAAGACATTTGCACCAGCAAAACCAATGGATGTAATCGTATACAAAACTAATAATGCCAACCAACTATCATACGGGACAATGGCCAGCATAGCTGTTGACACAACTCCGATGACAAAGAAGAACGTAAAGAACTTTTTCTTCAACCCGTCGTAATCTGCAATTGTACCTAGAATGGGGCTGAGCATCGCTAGGATAAAGGTTGCAACCGCGATTGTATAGCCTAAGTAGGCTGTTGAGTTTACGCTTGTGATACCAGCTGCATCGGCGCCAGCTTTAAAAAACAATGGAAAAATAGCCGTAGAAATAATAACTGAATATGCTGAATTAGCCCAATCATATAGCATCCAAGCCACTCTCTGCTTTACTGAACTTTTTCACAATCACACCTCCTCCCCATATTGTACAGCAGCGATCCTTTTATGAGTGTAGAATTACAAATAATTTACATTATCTATATTTAAAAAAGACCTTGAGCCGTCCACTCAAGATCAGTCCTTATGAAAAAAGGGGCATTTCCCCGTGACCGGTTCACTATCATCCCCAATAAAAAACTGCTTCCACTCATTATGATTTGGATCACCAAAATGGCTGATGTCAGGGTGCGTTGGTAGCTGATCCCATACTTCTACTCTCTCCCTAACCTTCTCCCGCGACATAATTCCCCCTTTTTCAGTTCCTTCAAGCCCTTGAAAGATCTTTCGTGGTTGAAAACCTAAGATTAAACTATTCCCTAGATCTCTTGTTTTGCGTTGCTTATAAGCTTGTGCATTTCCAAAAGCAAAGATTGGCTCTCCTGCAAAATGAAAATCCCACAAATAATGCTCCGGATCACGTGGGGTTTCTTTCGGCCATGGAACAGGGTCTTCTTCGTGTAAGTACTGTAGAATCCTCCAAAAGTAAGCGCGATAATAATCAAGTGATCGCTCTTCTTTTTCAGGTTCTACAAACACAAAAAGCCCATGCCTGATAAAGGGAGGGCTTGTAAACAACTGAAGAAATTGATCCACAGCCTTAGGGAGGTTAGACCAATCCTCCTGCGACAAATAGGCATATCGCAACTCACCTTTATTCTCAGCCTTCATTCCAAAATAACAAGGAAATGTTTTGTCCGTAACAATCTCATGAAAGGTACGATACTCTTGTGTAAGCCACTCAGGAACTAAAGCTGGATTACTGATTTCATCCTTTGTTAGTAAAAATCTATTTTCCATATCAGACCTCTCTTTCCAAAAGAGTCACCCAAATGATCTTTCATCTATGAATGACTGCCTTTAACTATTCATTTTTCTGTATCTGTTTGGCAGTACGTAATAATCGCTGTCTTGTCCTCTGCATAACTCCTACTGGAGGATTGACATAGTAAAATCACTTAGTACCTGCCAATGATTCACGTCGTTATCGAAACCAACACTTCTGATACTGAAGAAAACCAAAATCATCAAGCTCTGCCCCTCTTGCAGCAGGGTGAACAAACGCATGCTGTGATGTTTTGTACAACGGAATTACGGAGGTGGAGTCTATCAGAAGCTTGTCGATTTGGTGTAGAATTTTGCTAGGGTTCTTTTCAAGAGATGCTTCTTTCCCCAATGCTTTGATCTGTTTAGAAAGCTCATCCTCAAACATCTGTAGTACTGCTCCATCATGACCAAATAAAAACTGTAGATAAGATAGCTCTCGATCACAAAGGTTCACCATAGAGAAAAGAATAAGATCAGCCTTATCCCAGACACTTTTTTGTACCAAATCATGGATTGGAACGGTCACTACATCTAATGCAATATGCTTTCTACCAAGGAAATCTGCAAGCCATTCTGCATCAGCAACATTTAACGACGTATCATTTGTATAAAGGGTGAGGGGGATATTTTCTATAAGATTTTGATCATGAAAATCAGCCTGTCTTTTGTCAACCTCAGTATAAAGTGTCTCACAGCTTTTGTATCGATTTTCACCTAGCTCTTTGATCAGTTGATTAGAATCAATGGATTGAGCTACTGCCTCCCTTACTTGAGAATCCTGCATGAATCCTCGCTTTTTCGTATGACAAATTAAGACCTTTCGTTCAAGATCAATTCGTGATACCTGATTCCATTGATGAATCTCTTCTCTTCCACTTGGTAGGAAAGGAAAGAACTGAATATCCGATCTCTGATGCAATGACTCATTAAAAAACGAAGGTAGAATCCACATACGAACCACATCAAGAAGTGGTCTACCAGCAAAATATTGATCAAACGCGTGAAATTCAATTAACTCCGAGTGTTGAGCAATAAGTCGAAACGGCCCTGTACCAATTGGTTTATCAAGCAGATCTTCACGCTGGATTACTGACTGAGGGTTTGCAAGATACCGTGGTAACAGTGGACAAGCATCGCTAAAGGCCAGTCGAATCGTATACCGGTCAACACAGACAATTGTGTGTAATCCTGTATACATCCAGACCCCTGCTTTATTTAACCTCTGTAATGTATACCTCACGTCTTGTGATGTTAGTTCCCTGCCATCATGAAATAAAACATGCTTACGCAAATAAAAGGTCCACTCAGTTGCACTCTCATCCGACTCCCAAGCATGAGCAATATGAGCAACCACTTCTCCACTGTTTGCATCTCTCTTTAATAGTCCATCATATATCTGCTCGATGATGTGAAGCTCTGTTTGACGAATAGCCTTTAACGGGTCTAAACTAGACAACTTTCTAAAGTATGGAAACTGTAATACATCCTTATGTTCGCCTTGAAATACTTCTTGATGAAAACCCAGTTTTTCATTCAACCATCCCGAAACCTCTTCCTTCCACTCGTTTGTTAGATCAAGTTCCTCAAGAAGAAGAATAGCCTCGCGAATCTTTTCCTTTTTAAAGAGTTCCTGTATCCGCTCTAACAGAAGTTCCTGAAGTGATTTTTGGAAAATTAAATAGGATTGCTTTGACCTACCTACTCCCGGAATCCATTCAATCCAGCCTAAATGGCTCAGCTTTTTCAAAATCAAAATAACGTTTCGTCTCGTACAGAAAAAGATCTCCTCTAATTCAGCAACAGATACAGGTACTCGATCACCGATCTGAACATGATGAAATGGTTTGCATAGCACTTTGAAATGGTCTATAGGATGCATTTACAACCTCCAATGAATAAAAGGTGAAATTTTGTTAATGTAAGCCTACTCTTTTTATTCACCTTTTACAATCTATACTAAATGCAGGGGGGATAATTGATGTACAAAATGACCGCCATACTAGCAGGTGTGATCGTAACAATTCTTTGGTCGAGTTCTTATATTCTTAACGAATGGGCTTTTGACGAAGGTATAGGTCCTTTAACCCTTGCAGGCACAAGATATGTGGTAGCTTCGTTTATGCTTATGATGGTTATGAAAGGCATCGGATTATTTCAGACAAAAGATACGCGTCCCTATTCACCGCTCAAATGGAGATATATTCTCATTATTGGGTTGACTGGTTTTACAATGGCACAAGGCCTACAATATGCCGGACAGTTTTTTATGAATCCCACTCAAACCTCATTACTTTTAAGTATCGGCAATACGTGTATGGTACTTCTTGTAGACTTCCTCTGGTTAAAAGAAAGCAAAAACCGAACTTCGATATATGCGCTTATCGGATTAACTATTGGCGTTTTGTTTTATTTTTACCCTTGGAATTTTCAAGAGGCAGGGCTGATTGGAATTATATTCGTTCTCTTTTCTTCCGTCGGTTATGCGTTAAACCTTACAATTAACCGTCATTTCATTAGTCAAAAAGAAGTCCGCACAGAAGATCTTATCATTCGCCCAATGTTTATCGGTTCAATTGGGCTATTAGGACTTGGCGTTACAATCGAAGGTCTGCCTTCTTTTTCAACAAATCTGCTGCTAATAATTCTCTGGTTAGGTGCAGTTAATGGCGGCCTTGCATTTTATCTTTGGACATGGAGCCAGAAATACCTTAAAGCATTTGAAAGCAGTTTACTTAATAACTTGATGTTGATCGAAATTGCCTTAATGGATATGATGTTGCTTCACCGACAATTAACCGTATCCCAAATCACCGGAGTCCTTCTCATTGCCGTGATGATAGCCTATGTACAAATCGGGCCGAATTTGAAAAAGTACAAAGCAAAAACCCCTACCATAAACAGGTAGAGGGTCTCGACTTTCACCTTTATATTGCGATAAAAAAAGCAGCTACAATCATGCCTAAAATCATAAATGGGATAACAAGAATTGCTGCGATGATTACTCCTGTAAGAAGTGCCATCCATGCAGAGAAACCGTGTGCTTCACCTATTGATTTTAGGTTAACTACCGCTAACCAAATAAAAGCAATAACTGATAGCAACACTAATATAGGTGGTGTACCACCAGTTACCATGTCTAATATGTTCATACCTCTTACTTCTACAAGAGTATCAACACTGACAAAATATTCTTCTCCACGTATTAATAGATCAACTAGACTGATAGCAACCGTAGCTAGTGATGGCACCATTGATCCCCTAACCATAGACACTCTAAGATCCGAGGCTCTTCCCACTCCTCCAATCCACCGTCCAACAACTGCATTAATCCATGAACCAAAATAAAGCGTAATAATCCCTAAAACTGGACCACCTATAAGAACAATGAGAGCCATAAGTCCATAATTTAGTCCAAAACTTTGTTGTTCGTAGGCAGTGATCGCAGTAAGCATTCCAATAATAATGGCAAGTAAAATAAAATTCTTCTCACGGTTCGACTTATCCAGTTCCTGTCTAATAACCGCCCTTGGCTTAACCCAAATATGTAACCACGGATTTAATCTTTCAACATTCTGTTGTTCATTCTCCACACGTTTCTCCTCCTTCTAAATCAAACCAAACGAAACAAGTAACATTGTAACGAGGACTAACGGAATAGCAATAATGAATCCAATGATAACGACTAATAATAATGCCTTCCATGCTGAGAAACCATGTGCAGCTCCAACAGCATTTACATTTATGACAAATGTCCAAACGACTGCTATATAAGTAAGTATGCTTATCAACGGGTACTCACTTGTTCCTTCAATTAAACCAAGTTGCATAGCTTCAAACTGAGCATATGAGCTAACAAAATATATCTTTCCTTCTACAGCTAGTTGAATTAAATTCACTGCAATAATTGCTAAACCTGGAATATACGCACCACGGACTGTTGCCACTCGAAGGTCGCCAGGTTCCCCCCTGCCACCAATCCATCGACCGACCACAGCTGTTAGCCAAGAAGTAAAATAAAAAATTAATGGTCCTAATAGAACTCCCGCTACAATACTAATTAAAATAATTCGACCAATGTTTACATCCATATCATTTTGTTCATATCCAGTAAAAACACTAAGAGTGCCGTACACCATCACCATTAAGATAAAGTACTTTTCTCGATTTTCACGCTCAAGCTGCTGATTAATAACCTCCCTCGGCTGTATCCATATCTGGAGCCAGGGATTTAACCTTCCTTCCATTTGCATTAGCCCCCAATCCACCTATTATCCCATATATACCCTCCATTCTCAATTTAAACCTTACACCTGTACATAATTCTTTTGATCCTGTCTATCCTATACATAGGTGGTGATAATTATGAAAGATCGCAAACATGATCAACATCCTGATCAAAAACAAAAAGATCCACTTTCAAATGAAGCTGACTCTATTGGACTAGATCAAGATGAACAAGAAATGAACGGAGATTACGGCATGCCCGAGACAGAATTTGAAAATGAACAGCATAAAAACCAGAATTAATTATAACCATACAGGCAGCTCTGCTTGTATGGTTTTTTACGTATTGAACGTATAGACTAACCTCACCATATCTCTACACCATATGCCATTCTCCATAATCTTTTCAGAATAATTTCTCACAAAAAAATCAAAATCGATACTATTGATTCTAAACCCGCATTTTTGATAAAAACGTAAAGCATCAAAACTTGAATTACCGGTACCAACCTCAACTAAATGAAAACCCTTTTCTTTGGCCTCTTCCAAAACAGCTCTAATTAACTGCTTCCCTATTCCTTGACCATGTAGGTCTTCCGTTACTGCAATGTTCATTATTTCAAGCTTATGCACATCGATTGGACAGACTACAATAACACCAACGATTTGGCTATCTTGTTGGGCTACATAGCATTCTCCTTTATCAAGGTAATTCTGAACCAACTGTTTAGAAGGATCTGCTGATAAGAGCAAATCCCATGGAGCTTCTTTATCTGATTGTAGTTTTTTAATGATCATGTTAACCTCCTAGTATTTTAATGAAGCAGATAATATAATTATAAGACAAAATAAGAGTTTGCTCATCTTGTAAGTTACATAATTTATCTTTTCAGGAGATGAAGTTTTGTCAAATGTAGCAGGGACAAAGACGCATGACCAGTCTGTCAGCTAGAAAAGAACTGGAATAAACCCTAACATTGGATTCGTTCGCGGTGGTACTGGCTCTGCTTTGGTAGTTGTCCTGAGAAAGTTAGAGTACTGTTGTTTCCTCTTATTAAAAATAAATCGGAGAATGCGAATAATCTTGTGAACCTTCACGGAACAGCTTACTCATGTTAAAAAATCTAAATCTCATGCTATACTGACTTAAAATGTTAGTAGAAATGGGGTCTGGTGATGACACAGAAACAAGATACGTGGAATGCTACTTTGTATGATGCTAGTCATTCATTTGTCTCATCCTTTGGGACAGCACTAATTGATCTACTTAACCCACAAAAAGGTGAACACATTCTTGATCTTGGTTGTGGAACTGGTGATTTGGCAGCCCTCCTAGATCAATCAGGAGTTTCTGCTGTTGGAGTCGATAAATCGGAGGCAATGGTAGAACAAGCTCGCAGTAAGTATCCTACTCTTGCTTTTGACGTTAAGGATGCAACGAACCTAGGCTTCTATAATGAATTTGATGCTGTCTTCTCAAATGCGACGCTCCATTGGGTCAAACCTCCTGAACAGGCACTATCCAATATCTACGCTAGCCTAAAATCTGGCGGAAGATTTGTTGCCGAATTTGGAGGGAAAGGCAACGTGAAGCAAATGACAGATGAACTGATGAAACAGCTAGATCAACAAGGCGCACCAAACAGTCAGGAACGGTTTCCTTGGTATTACCCTAGCATCGGTGAGTATACTACATTGATGGAACAAGCTGGATTTAGGGTGATTTTTGCTCAGCATTTTGATCGACCAACTCCTCTTGAGGGACAAGATGGACTAAGAAATTGGATTAGCATGTTTGGCAGTAGCTTTCTAGAAGGTCTTTCCATCTCCGAACAAGACATAGTCATTTCTAATACAGAATCCGCCCTAAAAGAACGGCTATATAAGGAAGGTCAGTGGGTCGCTGATTATAAACGGATTCGAACTATTGGTATCAAAGAGTAAAAAAATCCACCTCAATCACGATGATGAGGTGGTTCTTTTTTATATTCTATTAGTACTGTGATGATTGTCCGCCATCAATGGCAATTACTTGTCCGTTTACAAATTCAGCTTCTCCTGAAAGTAAAAACGAAACCACTTTAGATACTTCTTCCGGTTTACCAAAACGTTTCTTAGGATTTACACTTACGAAGTCAGCCATTGCCTGCTCCCAGTTATCTCCACCAATTTGTTTGAATGAACCTTCTACCATTGCTGTTAGGATAACCCCTGGCGCAATGGCATTGATACTAATTCCATACTGTCCGTAATCAATTGCAGCTGTTTTTGTTAATCCTGCTACAGCATGCTTACTTGCCACATATGCCGCTTGATTTAGGACAGCACGAATTCCCCCAACAGAGGCAACGTTCAAGATAGAACCATAGCCTTGTTCCTTCATAACCGGTAACACATATTTCATACCGTAGAACACACCATTTATATTTATATCAGTCACTTTATTAAATACTTCACTATCATACTCAGCTAATGGTGCTTGTTTTCCTTCAACGCCCGCATTGTTGTAGAACGCGTCGATTTGACCAAATGTTTTTACAGTACCATCTACATAGTTTTTCACCGCTTCTTCATCTGCTACATCCGCAGTGATCAGTAGCACATCAGCATGAGGTGTCTCTTTTAGAATTAGGTCTTTAGTCGCTTCAAGCGAATCATTGTTTAAATCAACTAATGAAAGCTTTGCTCCCTCTTTCGCTAGCAATAATGCTGCAGACTGCCCTAAACCTGATCCTGCTCCAGTGATAATAACAACTTTACCATCATAACGATTACTCATGTAATTCATCTTCTTTCTGTTTATAATTCTTTTTTATTATGACTTTATGCCTAATAAAAATCAATTAGATTATTTTATTCTTCTTTTATTTCGGTTAATTTATACATACTCTTTATTATTCTAGATAAAAAACTCCTGTTACATGACCATGTAACAGGAGCAATTCTAGTTTACTTACGAAAAGTTCCTTTGTATGACAGTAGATCTCCAACCAACCTATTGCTAATTTTTACATGGATGGTGTAAGCCTCTTTTATATCATCGTAACCCTCAATTACTTCTACATTCCCTTGTAATACTTTTGGTAAGAGAATTTCTATTCTTCCCATTACCAACTTTTGAGATGCAGAAGTAATAGCAAGTGTACCTTGGTTTGTTACTCTAAAAATCAAATCTGAATAGAATAGACTAGGCTCCCCTAAATAGTCTCTTACCACATTTCTTTGTGAATCAATTGTCATCTGCGCATGAAACCGCCTTGTCACTTTTGGGAAGAAAAAGATTCGTTCCCATTTGACTTCTTCTATACCATCAGGGCGCTCATAAACGCGATTAACCAAATCAAAAGGAATGTCTCGCCCACTCTCAGGGAATATAAAATTCCATCTTGTTAGAAGTAACATGAATGGATACATCCATTTTTTTGCCCCTTTTATTTCACTCATTACTCCCTTGGCATGAAACACGCTACTCTCTTGAAACGAGTACCTCTCCTGAAGTTTTGGATGAAGCCTTTCATAGGACTCTCCAAGTAGATTTTTATAAATAGACATCCAATTAAATCCTCCTGCGTGTACAACTTCTTGCCGTTGGGAGATCTTTTGAACAATAAAAACCCACCACCGATAATACAAATAATGCCCCATTAAACGTGATCGGGTTAAAGGGTGCATTTAATAAGTGAGGTGCTGCGATTATTGACGAGATCGTCAACATTGGAAAGAGGACACATTGAATGAGAAATAATTGTCGTTTCTTTCGATAGAGTACCCATAATCCCGCCATCATGAGCTCAGCTATTCCAACAAATTGTACGACCAAACTAGCTAAATCTTGATTCAAACCTAATGTACGTTGAATCATCATCACTTCTTCTGGATGTTGTACTAGAAGCTTTGGGACAAGGCCATGATAGAGCCAAACAAAGCTGAAAAAAGCGACCATTAACACACTGATAAAAAATCGGAGATACTGTGATTGTGAGGATTCACCCTTTTCAAGAGATCGTTTCAATACATCAAAGCTTAACGCTGTCGCCCAACCTATCATCGGACGGAAGATAAGCCCGTCAACAACGCGCCCTACAAAACCATAACGTACATCATAATCATATTGAGTTAAAAATTTTGTATGCTCATCCTGCTGAGTATATTTCCAATACCCTCTGCCCTCACGAATAAGTGAAAGCTTTTGGTCAGTGCCAAACCGCAATGAAGAGGTTTTCGAACCTTCCTTTGACTGATGAGATCCAACGCTCTCACCCCATCCGGCTATGCTTAACCCAAACCCAATGTTTGTTTTATACAAAAAGGATTGTGGCTCTCCCTTTTCTTTTGGTAAATAGGTAATAGAGGAGAACCTGAGATCCCAAGCCTGATGGCGAGTTGGGTCCTGAGTCGCCTTCCAAACGTCTTCCAGAGACGCACGAATCGGTAATTCAACATATATCGGCTTCTGTTTCATCGGTCACCTCTATTCTTATAGATCCCTTTACCCTTATCTTAACTCTGTATGAGAATGGGTCAAGAGATGACCATAAGTCACTCGATACCGCGTGTTAACGCATAGGCCAGCTTAGTAAAGGTGGCTTTCAGCTTAGTAAAAATAGCTTTTTGCTTTGTTGATGAACTTAGCTATTTGCAACACTCGATTCTCTCTTGATCTTGCAATTAATTCACTTGATAACTCCCTCTCTTTCTTAACTAAAAATAAGCCTTCTCTTGTTCAACAGTAAATAATCGTGGTAAAAAATCAAATTTTACTTTTATCGTTCTCCATTAATTTTCTAGTTCGCTAAACCAAATCGAATATACTTCCCCATCATATAAATGAAAACGCAAATGTAGTTGATGAACCCGATCTACATTTCCAATGATGACGATTTGCTGCTCACGATCCTCGTATCGATAGGAGAGTTCACCATATGCCGACATAACCATTTCTTCTGAATCCATAACTTGAATCCCTTTATCTGTAGCAAACTGTTCACTTCTCTTATTTACTATTATTGTTTGAATGGTTCTCTCCATTCTGTCTACTTCAACACTCCAGATATCACCGTGATACTGATCATACGTTCTTTGATCGTGATAAGCCGTGTTGTCTGCATCGTACGTTAATTCAAACAGGTCTTCATCAAGAAAATCACCAAGTGCGATGATTCCAATCCCTTCTTGGGTCAAATCAACGGATTCTACCTCCATCATGAGCTCCTCTTCCGTTTTGCATGATGTCAGTAGGAATAAGGAAATGACTACAATAACAAAAAACCTCATCATCCCTCTTGCTCTAATTCTGACAGTCGAATCTCCTGAATCATCTCTTCCCCATCGTAAATAAACTCAAGCTCCACATTGTTCTTACGGTCTACATAAAAAATCCATGATGCCATACACGGTTCAAAGTCGTTTGCATAATGACTTCCATACAGATCTTTCGCCTTTTGTAGAGGATCTCCGACTTCGACTCCAAGCAGAGTTTGTTGACCTTTTTCATTAAAGCTAAACGAACGAATTTCATGATCTTCATTTATAGTCATCCAAGCATGCTTAAATTCTAAAAGTTCATGATACACACTATCATGTAACTCATAACCTCCCAGTTCCTCAATAACCTCATCAGTCAAGGGTTTAAACAAATTAATCCCCCCAAGTTGCTCCTCACTTAAATCTGTATTTTTTATAAAATAATGATTAGTAGCTGCTACATACCACCCTGTAGGTACGATAATAAGAAGTGCTAGTGGCATAAAACATAAAACGGAAATTATTTTTGAACGCTTCCATAAAAAGATTCCCGAAATAGGGGTGATCAATAGAATGAATAAGATAATAGTTAAAAATACTAACATTTACACAACTCCTCTACATAGTAAAACTAGGTATACAAATAAAAAAAGGGGCTAGATCGAGCGTATAACCCCATAGCGAACAGCCAGTTGATTTAACGGATAGAAAATAAACGTGGCCACTACACAAACCAATAAAAAAGCTGGATTTAAGAGAGGATAGAACCACGACTGAAATAAATCAGTTAAAAGGACAACAATCATAAGTAGATAATTTGGAAGTAATGCCAAAACCATAAAACGCCGACTTTTTCTCCATTGCTTGAAGCCCACTAAACGTCCATGAACAAAAAACATCAGCGCCAAAAGGAACGCATACCCACATAAGAGACCCCACTTAAATGTAACCATTTGCTCCCAAATGAGCTCAACTGCCAAATAAGCATGAGTGTAGTACAGTACTGTCAAACAAGCACCTATAAGAAATAAACTATAATTAAAATAAATCATGACTTTCGGTATATTTACTTGCTGAGAGTGACCCACTAAATAGTTTTCAGCAATCTCTTTAGGCTCACCCAACTCCATCAACAATTCATTTTCAGCTTCCGACTGTGAGCGAGCAGACAAAAGAAACTCCTGATACCGTAGCTCAATATACTCCTCATATTCCAAAAGAATCTCTTCTTTATTTGGAAGATGACCAAGCTCACCTGCAAGCTGATCTAAAAATGATTGAGCTATTTTCATAATGGTTTCTCCAGCATGCGATTAACCATTTTCACAAATGAATTCCACTCTTTCGTTTTCGAAGAGAGAACGGACTTCCCTTCATCTGTTATTGCATAATATTTTCGAGCTTGGTCCCTTCTCTTGGTCCTTCCAATAAGAAGTAATACATGCCTTTTCCTCAAGCTTATGAAGTGCAGGATACAACGTTCCCTCTTTCACTTCTAGCGTCTCATCACTTCGTCTTTTCATTTC